>JABXHR010000233.1 GCA_013373515.1 Gammaproteobacteria bacterium
AACTATGTCGAGCATTACGGCTTGGGACGCAAGCGCCGAGAAAACGGTCGATATGAGCCCTGTTTGCCGTACCACAGCTGGAACACCAATCACATTCCGACCAATTTGCTATTGTTCCACCTGCAGCGGCATTCTGATCACCACGCCCATCCGACACGCCCATATCAAACCCTGCGCAATTTTGACGAACTGCCAAGGTTGCCATCTGGTTATCCAGGATGCTTTCTACTGGCGCTGGTGCCGCCGTTATGGTTCAAAGTCATGAACCCAAAAGTCGAGCGCTGGGTGGCTGAGCGCGAAGAAGTGGTTTTAAATCGGGGCTAGTTTGCAAACTCGCGGGGTCGTGCGCCGACTGCCCCAAGCGCTGAATTGACCATTCTTCAAGCGCAGAACTCGCGCAACACTTGCCCTGCATTGGTCGGTGTCCGTTTGCCATTGAACATCGACAGCTGGCCGTTGACCAACACATGCGCCACACCAGAGGCATAGCGTCGTGGGGTTTTGGCTGTTGCGTTGCTGGCGATGTTGGCTTCGTCAAATACACAGATATCTGCATGAAAGCCGGGCTTGAGCTGGCCACGCTGTTTAAGCCCAAGCCGCTGTGCGGGGATTGAACTGAGCTTGGCGAGGCCTTGAGCGAGTGTTAAGAGGCCACGATCGCGCACGTAGTACTGTAAAAATCGAGCGGCCCAGCCATAGCCGGATAGCGAACCGATGTGGTCTTTGAGGATGCCCTCATTGGCGATCGCCACGGTATCGCTAATGACGGCGCACTCGGGTTGCGCTAGGCACAGATCGAGGTCGTTGTTGCGAAACGATTTCGACGACCAAATAACACTCATCATGTTCTCGCCTTCTTCGATGAGGATATCGAGCACGGCGTCGTAGGGATCGACACCTCGCATTCGCCCAATTTCGGCAAAATCTGCACCGACGATATCGGTATTGACTGTGGCGTTCAGTAGCACGATGTCTTCCCACTGACGTGCTTTAACAATCAACCACATGGGCTGTGGGTTGTCTTTGATGCGAGCGCGTTGCTCGGGATCGCGAAGCCGCTCGAGCACGGCTTCTACACCACCGGCCTGCGCCCATTTGGGCAAGATGGCAGCCATCAAGGTGTGATTCCAGTCGTGAGGAATAATGTCGAACGCAATGTCCACATCATGGCGACGGGCGAGATCGATCATTTCCAGCGTGTGCTCCATGGCATAGTCTGGGGCGCCAAATTTGGGCTGGATATGACTGATTTGTAGTTTGCTACCGGCTTGACGTGCGGTGGCGATGGCCTCTGCAAAGCCGAGGTCGTAATGGGTGTCGCGGTTGCGCACATGAGTTGCGTAGAGACGGTTGTGCTTGGCGGCCACTTCACACATTGGCACTAAATGCTCCGGTGCGGCGAGGCTGCCCGGAAAGTACTCTAGCCCGCTGGAAAACCCGCCCGCGCCTTCGTCCATGCATTCGTCGACCAGCTTTGCCATGGCGGCGATTTCGTCAGGTTCGCCGGCGCGTAGTTCGTCGCCCAAGATGGCTTTGTGGATGGTGCCGTGGCCGACAAAGGCCATTACATTTACGCCGAGACCGCTTTGTGACAAGGCATCTAAATATTGGCCAAAGCCATACCAATTGGGATGTTTGGCTTTGTCGGTGTACCAAGGCGACACGCTGCGTATGGCATCGTGTGAGCGCACGGGTGCGCAGCTAATGCCACATTGACCGATCACTTCGGTGGTCACGCCTTGATGGACTTGGCTTTCGGCGCGTCCATCGGCAATCAGGGTGAAATCGGAGTGGGTATGCATATCGACGAAGCCGGGCGATACCACAAGCCCGCTGACATCAATGACCTCACTATTGTCGGTGTCTGGCAGGTCACCGACGTGGGTAATCATGCCGTCGCGGATACCGACGTCGGTGATGACGCCATCAGCGCCTGTGCCGTCATATACCGTGCCGCCCTTTAAAATGAGATCAAACGCCATTGCCATGACTCCTTTACAAACTTGGCCCGTAAACCCAATTGGGCAACATCACACTGAGCTCGGGGAACAAAATCAAAATCACCATGCCGATGATATAGGCCAGGATAAAGGGCAATACCGCGACCGAGATACGCTCGATGGAGATATTGGATATGCGTGCGGCCACGGTGAGATTGGCGCCCAGCGGCGGCGTCAAGAAGCCGATTTCACAGGTGATGACAGTGAAAATGCCAAACATCACTGGATCGACGCCAAGTGAAGTGACCAGCGGCAAAAACACCGCTGTAAACAACACCACTTGCGCCAGCGATTCCATAAAGGTGCCAATAAAAATGTAGAACACGCCGATCAATAGCAGCACCAAAATAGGGTTCTGGGTGATTGCGGTGATGCTCTCTTGCACGGCAGCAGGGACATCATAGAAGGCCGTGAGTTGGCCGAAGGCCAAGGTGGGTGTTAGCAGTATCAAAATACCGGTAATCAATGCGGTAAAGCGCAGCGCTTCGATCACTTTTTGCAGGTTGAGTTCGCGGTAGACAAATAGTCCCACAAATAGCGCATAAAATACGGCGACACCGGCGGCTTCAGTGGGGGTAAACACGCCACCATAAATACCGCCCAAGATTAGAACTGGCGCACCAATCGACCATTTGCCGTCCCAAGCGGCGTGCAAAAATGGCCCCCAACTAAATGGCGCACCATTGCCGCCATAGCCTCGGCGACGAGCGATAAGGTAGGTAGTGATCATTAGTAATACGGTGACCAAAAGCCCTGGAATTAACCCTGCCAAAAAAAGGCGTGGAATCGAGGTTTCCGATACCAAACCGTAAATAATCAGTAGGTTTGAGGGCGGGATAAGACTACCGAGTGCGCCAGCGCTTGCGGTGATCGCTGCGGCAAAGGGTACATCGTACCCCTCGCGTTTCATCGCGGGCACGGTGACCGAGCCGATGGCCGCCGTGGTGGCTGGGCCCGAGCCAGAAAGCGCCGCAAAGAGCATACAAGCAAATACGGTGACCAAGCCCATCGAGCCACGATACGCACCGACCAAATTGGTGGCGATCGAGATCATACGATTCGCCATGCCGCCCACTTCCATCAAGCGCCCCGCCAAGACAAACAGCGGGATGGTAAGCAGCGGGAAGGGTGTCAAGCTGTTGTATCCCGTTTGCGCCATCAATGTGTACGGGATATCGATCATAAACAGCGCGGCGGCGGTGGTTAGGCCCACGGACACAAAAAGCGGCGTTCCGATGATCGTGAGCCCAATAAAAATCAGCGCAATAATCAGCAGCGGACTCATGCTTCAGTCTCCTGCGTTTTGATCGCGAGATCTTGGTCCTCTTCGAGCATGCCGGGTAGGCCGGTGGCCCCAGTGCGATACCAGCCGAGGTAGGTTTGAATCAGTCGAATTAGCATTAGCGCGTAGCCAATAATTAAGATCGACTGTGGATAAAATTGGTTGATTCCGAGGCTTGGGCTCAGCGAGGTGAATTTCCACATCACAGCCAAATAGTCATAACTGACCCGAATCATAAACAAACAGAAAAACGCCCAGAATCCGTCGGCCAGAAATATCACAAAGCGGCCAAATTTTGGTGGCAAGCTGACCACGGCAACCATGATCCGGATATGGAAGCGCTCGCGAACACAGAGTGATGCCCCCATGTACACCGCCCATACCATGCTGATGGCAGCGACTTCCTCGGTCCAATGCAGAGCCACCTCAAATAAATAGCGGGCGACCACTTGTGCAAAGACGCAAACCGAGATGATGACCAAGCCAGTGCAGCAAATCAGCTCCTCGAAATGCCGCGCTAGCCATTTGAGCATTCTCATTACTGACTCCAAACGAGTGGGTAGAGGGGCAGATCGCCCCTCTGTTGGGATGGGTTATTCGGCGGCGGCTTGGATTTTCTTGACCAGCGTCACGAAGTCGTCACCGCGTTCCGCAGCAAAGTCGTCTTGGACTTTTTTGGCCGCGATGATGAAGTCAGTTTTGTCTGGACGGGTCATGGCCATTCCGCCTTCGGTGGCGAGCCAGTTGCGCACTTCCTCGGTTTCGTTGATTACTTGCTGGCGTAGCTCTGCACCGGCGTCGGTTGCCGCGCGCTGGATTTGCTCACGTTGCTCGTCGCTCAAGCGTTTCATAAAGTTGTCTGAGGCGAAAAGTGGTGCCATAGCGACAAAATGCTCCAAGATGACCAAGTGCTTTTCGAACTCGTAGAACTTCATATCCTTGATAAACGAGGTGCCGTTATCACCGCCATCGACGGTGCCGGTTTGCAGCGCCGTTGGGGTTTCAGACCAAGCCAGTGGTACTGGATTGGCACCAAATGCTTCGAAGGTGGCGAGCATGACTTCGTTCTTTGGGGTGCGGATTTTGAGCCCTTCCATATCGGCCATGGTGTTGATGGCACGCTTGGAGTTGTAGAAATCCCGATAGAGCGCAGGGCCGAAGCTCAGCAGGTGAACGCTGGTGTCATTTTGTAGCTGCTCTTTCATAAAGGCACCAACTTCGCCATCTACCACCGTTTCGAGGTGGTCCGTGTTTTGGAACACATAGGGCAATACCGTGACATCCATCATCGGCCAATGAGGCGAGACATTATTGGCGGTAATAAAGAAGCCATCGACGGTGCCCAGCTGCATGGCCTTAAAGGCTTCGTCTTCGGTGGAGATTTGGTTGCAGCAACGCAGTTTTACATCCACTGAGCCGCCGGTGTACTCCTCGGCTTTGGCCTCAAAGATCTTGCCGAAGCGACCGTAGATCGATTCCTCCGGTGCGCCGAAACCAAGGTTCATGGTGACATCGGCAGCAAAGGCGCTGCCTGCCGAGAGACCAAGGGCCAGTAGACTGCTAAGTACAGTTTTGGTGTGTCGTTTCATCGTATCCTCCATATGAACGAAGTAAGCCATATTGTTTTATATGAAATTGATTTCGAGTATGGCATAACTGGGTGGGCGTTTGGAACCACTGCAATACCACAGTGCCGTTTTGTCGCAATCACGCAATTCAGTATTATTGTCAGAACAGAGGGGGCAAGCCATGCAGGGAATCACGTTATATCGAGCCAAAAAAATTATCACCATGGATCCTCGACTACCCGAAGCCACACATGTGGCGGTGTGTGATGGCAAGATCCTAGCGGTCGGAGATGTTCATTGCGCCGATCATTGGGGGGAGGTCACCCACAGCATCCAGTTTGCTGACGCCGTGTTGATGCCGGGGTTTGTCGAAGGGCATGCGCACATGATGGCGGGTGCCATTTGGCAATATGCCTATGCGGGCTATCACGATCGTGTTGATCCTGCGGGCGTCCTGTGGAAAGGGCTAACAACGCTTGAGCAAGTGATCGAGGGGTTGACTGAGTATGCGGCAACACTGGCGCCAGATGCACCGTTGATCGCTTGGGGATTTGATCCGATTTTTTTGCCCAATGAGCGGCTCAATCGCCACCATCTCGATCAAATTAGCGCGGATCGCCCCATTGCAGTGTTGTTTTCAAATTTTCATTTGATGTGTGTCAATTCAAAAGCGCTGGCAATGACGGGCTACGATGCCGACACCGACGCCGAGGGCGTGATCAAAGATGCGTCGGGTGAACCTTGTGGCGAGCTGCAAGAAATGGCGGCGATGTTCCCCATCATGCGCCGACTCGGCATCGATTTTAGAGCGCTCACCCAGAGCGAAAGCGCGATTCGGTCTTATGCACAGGTCGCGCAGCGCGCAGGCGTCACGACCGTCACCGACCTGTGGGCCACCATTGAGGGCGATGATCTTGCGCTGCTGCAGCGGATCACGGCAGAGGATGATTTTCCGCTTCGCATCGTGCCCGCACTGGGTTTGGCGGGCGGCACCGCCGAGGAAATGGCCGACAAGGCATTGGCATTGAAAGCCCAGTCGACCGACAAACTGCGCTTGGGCGCGGTGAAACTGATGACCGATGGCTCCATTCAGGGCTGGACCGCTCGCGTCAAATGGCCCGGCTATGTGGGTGGACAAGCCAACGGGCTTTGGAACACCGCGCCTGCGCAAATTTTTGAGCTATGCAAAGTGATGCATGCAGCGGGCATACAAATGCACTTGCACGTCAACGGCGATGAGGCAGCTGAGGTGGCCATTGACACCCTTGAAGCGGCCATGCAGCACAGCAGCTGGCCTAGCCATCGCCATGTGTTGCAGCATGGCCAAATGATGAATGCCGCGCAATTCAAACGCTGCGCAGAGCTCGGCATTGCAGTGAATTTGTTCGCCAACCACCTTTGGTATTTTGGCGATCAACATGCCGCGCTCACCATTGGCCATCACAGAGCCAGCAGGATGGACGCGACGCGCTCTGCACTGGATGCTGGCGTTGTGCTCGCCATTCACTCCGATGCGCCAGTCACGCCGATGGGGCCATTGTTTACCGCTTGGTGCGCTGCGAATCGTCAAACCATGTCGGGTGAAATCTTGGGCGAAGCTGAACGACTCAGTGTCGAGGAAGCGTTGTACGCGATTACCATGGGAGCGGCTCAAACCTTAAAGCTCGATGGTGAAATCGGTTCAATTGAGGTGGGTAAACGTGCCGATTTTGCAGTGCTTGCTGCCGACCCTACTGCTTGTGCCGCGCGCGATTTAAAGGACGTTCCTGTGCTCGGTACCGTCGTTGACGGACGCCCGCAGTTGCTATGAGTCGACTACCGCTGACGGTCATTTCTGGTTATTTGGGTGCGGGCAAGACCACACTGATTAACCGTTTATTGGCTGAAAATCATGGGTTAAAGCTCTTGGTGATGGTCAATGATTTTGGGGCGATCAATATCGATGCCACACTTCTGACATCAAAAGGCGAGGACACGCTGACACTGAGCAATGGCTGCGTGTGCTGCACCATGGGTGCCGACTTGTATCTTGCGCTGGGGGATGCGCTAGACCGTGAACCAAGGCCCGATCATCTGATTATCGAAGCCAGTGGCATTGCCGACCCGCTCAAAATTGCCAATGCCGCTAAGACAGAGCCCGAGCTGCAATATGCGGGTATTGTCACCGTGGTGGATGCGCGAAACATCCAGACATTGATTGCCGACCCCCTTATTGAGGCGCAGGTAAGGCAGCAAATCCAAGTGGCAGATTTGGTGCTGCTCACCAAGCAACTCGACGATGCCATACCCACCATGCGCCTGCTGAATACGCTGTGTCCTGCCTCAACGCCGGTGCTCGTCGATCGTCCAGATCGCGCCATGCGCGATTGGCTGCTCTCGCAATACACGCAGCGATTCAAGCTGACCACCGTCGCTCACCCTGACTACGATGCAAAGGCATACAGCGGGCCAATGCGAACCCGCAAATCTGCGCTGGAACGATGGCTCAAATCCCGTCCCCCTGGGGTGTATCGGATTAAGGGTTGGGTGCTTAATACAGAGGGAGGTGCTTTCGAAGTACATGTTGTCGGCTCGCATACCGAGGTCAAATCGAGTTCAGGCTCACCCAGCGAGAGCCAGTTGGTGTGTTTGGGACCCAAAGATGCCATCCTCCCGGAAGCGCTCGCTGCTTGGTGGCGGGAACTGGATTTCGGCCTAGTCGATTGAACACTTCCTTGCTGAGAAGAGAGTGATCGGCTCGCCGTCGTGGTGCAGTGCATAGCATCCGCTATTATGGAGACTCATACGGAAGTGCAAAGGCGCAGGGGAGACACCATGCTCAGGTTGACGCGGCTATTGATATTACTGGCTGTGAGCGTTTGTTCGAGTGCATATGCGGCGAGCAGATGCCAAACGGTCTACGACCCATTTTTGGGTTACCGCACCCAGTGCGCGGCTGGGGTAAATTTCGCAAAGTTCCAAACCTTTGCCTACCAGAGCCAGTACCAAAGCCAATGGTGTTGGGCGGCGGCAATCTCGATGCTGTATGCCTACAATGGTTTTCAGGTCGATCAGCAGCGCATCGTCAACGAAGCCTACGGTGGCATCGTCAACCTCCCTGCGCAGGGCTGGCAGCTGGCACAAAATCTCAATCGCGACTGGGTAGATAACCAGGGCAGACGTTTTCGATCACAGTTGACGGGGCTGTATGACGTTTATCAGGGCGTGGTTGGCATTAGCGATGCGCAGATTGTCAATCAATTAAGCAACGGCAAGCCGCTGATTATTGGGGCCGGTGGGCACGCCATGGTACTGACCGAGGTGAGTTACTATCTCAATGCCTACGGTGCCTTTGACGGTTACGCCTATGCGGCCGTTTTCGACCCCTGGCCGGGGCGTGGCGCGCGGTATCTGACGGCGCAAGAGTTTAGCCGAGCAGATCTGGGACTTGGCACGATGCAATTTTTGGCCTCGGCCAATGTGACGTCGTTGGAGCAGAGCAATGATCTGACGGCAGTGACCGGCGGCAGCACGCCGAGTTTTGCCGACAGCACGACGACCTCTGGTGGCGATGACGATGATGACGACGGGGGCGGCAGTGTTTCGCTGTTTTGGTGCCTGGCGATGCTTGTGCTGTTGAGAATTCGGAGGTGATTTGAAAATCACGCTTGAGCGCGAAACGGGCGCGACTTTTATCACTGGGTTGTTTCACTACTACCTCTACGAACTATCGGTCTATGTCGATATTCCGCTCTCCGACCGGGGGCACTTTGAAGTGGACGATAGCGTTACTGGGCTCAGCGATTATTGGTCCAAACCCAATCATCATGCCTACCTCATCCGTGCCGATGGTCAGGTCGCAGGATTTGTACTACTGCGTCCCTATCCGCATGAGCCTGACCGCATGGAAGTGGGGCAGTTCTATGTGTTGGCCAAATATCAGCGCAACGGGATCGGCGGCCGTGCGGCGGCGGCAGCGATTGCGACGCACAGCGGCAACTGGCTCGTCCGCGTGCTCCCGCAAAACCACCGAGCAGTGGCGTTCTGGCAATCGGTCATCGAGCCAAACGCAGAGGGTGCGGTAGAGGTGACGACTGAGCTCTACAATGGCCATTTGATGAACTTTTATCGCTTTTGTGCTCAGAACACCAAAGAAGGAAGTTAATGCCATTTACACCGTTTCATATGGGGCTTGGGATTTTCACCAAAGCGCTGTTACAGGGCAGTTTCAGTTTGATGATTTTCGGTTGGGCGCAGATCGTCATGGATATTCAGCCGTTATGGGTGCTGATAACGGGTGAGGGTCATCTGCATGGGTTTTCACACACTTACCTTGGCGGCACACTGCTTGCGCTCTTTTCAGCGGTCACGGGGAAATACCTGTCCGAATTTGGCTTAAGACTCTTGGGGATGTCACAAGGGGGACGCACCATCACCATCCGTTGGACGGTGACCGTTGGCAGTGCCTTTATCGGCACCTTTAGCCATGTGGCGCTCGACAGCCTGATGCATAGCGATTTGCAGCCGTTTTATCCGCTGTCGGTTGATAACCCGTTTCTGGCGCTACTCAGCGTCGAGGCGATCCACAAACTTTGTCTTTACAGTGGCTTGATCGGTGCGGCGGTGTATTTTTGGGTGCAGCAGCGCCTTGCAAGACGCGATCGAATTCAATTTTAATCGGAATATAAGCACCGCACGGTGATGTACTTGCGCGGTTAATCCGCCTGTTTTTGCGGTTTGTTCGCCCGCGCCTTGGCGAGTTCTAGCTGCTTTTGCCGCTCGCGAAAAGAAGCGAGTTGTGCGTCAGTGAGGCCGCGACGGCAATGGCGGCAGCTCACGCCCTCTTCGTAATCTGGGTATTGTTTGTCGTCCTCGGTGATTGGGTGCTGGCAGCCGAAGCATAATTCGTATTGGCCTTCTTTGAGTCCGTGGGTCACCGTCACGCGTCGATCAAATACAAAGCACTCGCCATCCCAGAGGCTTTGATCTTCCTCGACTTTTTCCAAGTAGGCGAGGATGCCGCCCTTGAGGTGATACACATTGTCGAAGCCTTGCGACACCAGGTAGGAGGTAGATTTCTCGCAGCGAATACCGCCGGTGCAGAACATGGCGATGTTTTTTGGGTGTTTGTCTTCGGGCAGGGACTTTAGGTAGTTGTCCATCCAGTTGGGGAACTCGCGGAAAATATCGGTTTGCGGGTCGATGGCGCCGCGAAAAGTGCCCACTTCATATTCATAATCGTTGCGCGTGTCGATGACCAGCGTATCTGGGTCGGCGATGAGCGCGTTCCAGTTCTCTGGCTCGACGTAATGGCCGACAGCGTGTTTTGGATCGACCTGTGGGATACCCATGGTGACGATTTCGCGCTTGAGTTTGACTTTCATACGCAAGAACGCGGGCTGCTCGGAGGTTGAGTACTTCAGTTCTAGATCGTCAAATCCTGCCGTATCAACCAGATAGCGGACCACGCGCTCAATGCCCTCTGCCGTGCCAGAAATCGTGCCGTTGATGCCTT
>JABXHR010000026.1 GCA_013373515.1 Gammaproteobacteria bacterium
TCCGTATCGGCGAATGGGCTTCGTTTGAGCTCAGTCTTCCGGCGAGCGGGGTCGCCGTCCCACGGGGGTAAAACGAAGTCGCAGAGTTCGAGTGGGAGGCGATCTCCGTATCGGCGAATTCGTGAGGCTAAGCAGAAGCCGGTGTTAAATCACCGGCTCAAAAAGAGTACGCACTTGCTCATCAACACCATCTGCCCAATGTGTCGGCTGATATTTCAGCATTTCGGCTTTACGCTTGCTCGCCTCCTCCAGCAGCACGGGCTTGCCGCGCTCCAGCCATTCTTTGGGGCTGCTACGATCGCCAATCGAGGGATAGACATACTCGGTCTGCATAACTTTCAGCGTTTGCGCTGCACCGAGATAATGCCCTGCAGCGGGTGCTTCTCCGATGCCAAGACAGGTATCGCGCATGGTGTCGATAGCCAGTGTTTCATCGCTGACTTCAATGCCACGTACGGTGCGCAGACAGTAGCCCAGAAGATCATTGTCGATGATCAAGCTTTCATGGCAGTAGCTCAGCAACGAGGCATACATACCGACGCTTTCGTAGACCAAGTTAAGTCCTGACAGCCCCGCCATGACATTGGCGATTCCGCGCTCGTAACCAGCCTGCATATCAGGGCGTTTTGAGTCCACCATGCCGCAGGCCGAACCAGCGGGGAGGTTGTAATGGCGTGCCATTTGACCGCAGGCGGCGGTAAGCAAGCCCTGCTCTGGTGATCCGCCCGACATGGCTCCGGTACGCAGATCAGATACAAATGGCCAAGTGCCGAAAATGGCAGGTGCGCCGGGTTTGATTGCATTGACGTAGACCAATCCCGCCAAACACTCGGCCACGGCCTGAGCGATAGCGCCCGCGAGGGTGGCCGGTGCGGTGGCACCGGCTTGGCCCGCGGAGAGCAATAAGATTGGCATGCCGCCGCGCACCAATATTTCCATAATTTGGCAAGACTCAGTTGCAAATTTTAACGGCGGCACCACGAAGCAATTGCTGTTAGATACAAACGGCCGCTCGCGCCATTTATCTTCGCCACCGGCCACCACGTGCAGCATTTCCAGTGCCTTTGAGGCGGACTCTACCGAGGTAAATGAAACACCCGCGTGTTTGCTGGTGCCCTTGATCGCCGCATAGAGCGTGTTGAGATCCATTTGATAGGGCTCGGCCACATCGCGGCAAGTGAGTGGACGCTGAAAGAAATGGATATTATCCAGCTGCTGTACAAGGCGTGCGGCATCGTACATGTCTTGCACGGTGGGGTCACGGTTGTCGTCCAAATCGAGATCATAAACATGCACCGCTGCACCGGCAGTGCCATAGTGCACCCGTGTGCCGCCGGGATGGATGTCGTGTTCGGGATCCTGGCCAAATAGCGTAATGTCACGCGCGGCAATGGCAAGGGTGTCCTCGACCACGCTGCGCGGAAATAGCAATCGGCCGTTCGAGTCTTGCACCGCACCCGCTTTTAGCATGACTTCCACGCCGCTTGGCGGTGCATCCGCGAGGCCGATGGTCTCTAGAATGGTCAGCGCGGCTTCGTGAATTTGCAGAATTTGCGCATCACTCAGCGGTTTATAGAAGCCCCCTTCCATGCCAGCACGAATGGGCCGCATGTCTTTGGGTAGGGCAGAACGGCGTGCGGCCAGCATGGCGGCACGGGCGCCACCGCGTTTTCGACGGACTTCGGGCATAGTACAGATCTCCTGCGAGCAAAGTGGTTAGGCTTTTATGCGCTCTGAGTTAGGGTCGTAAAGGGGCTTTAAACTGGCTTTGGCGCGGTAGCGCTTGCCAGCCACTTCAATCTCATATTCGGATGTCAATAAATCATGGGGCGATTCACCCTCGCTCGGCACGTAGCCCAATCCAACGGCGGCACCGAGATGGTGACCATAGTTGCCAGAGCTGAGATAGCCCACGATTTGGCCATCGCGAATGACGGGTTCATTGTGGTAGAGCAGTGGCTCGGGATCCTCCAGAATAAATTGCATCAACCGGCGCTCTAAACCGCTTTCGCGCTTGGCTGCAACAGCGGCGTGGCCAAGATAGTTGTCGCGGGTCTTGCTGGCGCAAAATCCAAGCCCGGCCTCCAGAATATGGTCTTCATCGGTGATGTCATGCCCAAAGTGCCTGAAGCCTTTTTCAAGGCGGCAAGCATCCAGCGTATGAATGCCGCAGAGCTTGAGACCAAAGGCTTTTCCAGCATCAAGCAATGTCTCGCACACATGCGCGGCCATTTCGGCAGAAACATAAATCTCCCAGCCCAGTTCACCGACATAGCTCACGCGGTGTGCGCGAGCCTTGGCCATGCCAATCTCAATATCACGCCAAGTGCCAAAGGGGTGATGATCGTTGCCAAAATCATTGGGCGATACGCTTTGCAGCAGCGCACGCGAATGGGGCCCCATTACCGCCATCACTGCTTCGGATACGGTGACATCATCCACCGTGGTGTAATCGAACTGAGCTTGATGTCGACGAATCCACGCGAGGTCGCGCTCCACGGTGGCCGCAGGCACGACCAGCAAGAACTGATCGCTGCCCATACGATTGACCGTGAGATCGCACTCGATACCGCCTTTGTGGTTCAGCATTTGGGTGTAGACAATTTTGCCCACTGGCGCGTCGACATCGGCGCAGCAAAGGTGGTTCATCAGCGCCACAGCACCTGGACCTTGGACTTTGATTTTGCCAAAGCTAGAGAGGTCAAACATGCCAACGTTTTCGCGCACTGCTGCGTGTTCGGCGGCGGCATTTGCAAACCAGTTCTGCCGTCCCCAGCTGTATTGGTACTCTGGTGTTTGCCCGTCATTGGCAAACCAGTTAGCGCGCTCCCAGCCTGCCACTTCGCCAAATACCGCACCAGCGGCTTTTAGCTGTTCGTGGATAGGGCTGCGGCGCACCCCGCGCGCGGTTTCCATTTGGCGATAGGGGAAGTGATCTGCATACAGCAAGCCCAAGGTTTCACTGACGCGATCTTGCAAATAACGGCGATTGGTCTGGAAGGGCTGCGCACGGCGAATGTCCACTTCCCATAGGTCGAACGGCGGCTCGCCCTTGTCGATCCAGCGCGCCAGCGCCATACCCGCGCCGCCAGAGCTCACAATGCCAATGCTGTTGTAGCCTGCGGCCACGTAGTAGTTTTTGAGCTTGGGCGCTTCGCCAAGATAGTAACGGTCGTCTGGTGTGAAGCTCTCGGGGCCATTGAAGAAGGTGTGAATCCCCGCGCTTTCAAGTAACGGCATGCGGTTGATGGCTTGCTCTAAGATGGGCGCAAAGTGATCAAAATCCTCGGGCAGGCTATCGAAGCAAAAATCCTCATTGATGCCGTTCATGCCCCAAGGCTTGGCTTTGGGCTCAAACGCACCGAGCAGGATCTTTCCCGCGTCTTCTTTGTAATAGGCGCATTCATCAGGCACGCGCAGCACCGGGAGTGCGCCGAGGTTGGGAATGCCTTCGGTGACGATGTAAAAATGCTCACAGGCGTGCAGCGGAATATCCACTCCAGCCATTTGGCCAAATTCACGCGCCCACATGCCGGCGCAGTTGACCACCACATCGGCTTCAATTTCGCCGGTGTTACCCGCTTCGTCCTGCCAGCTGACGCCGTGCACTTGATCATCGCTCACCTGCACGCCAGTGACTTTGATGCCTTGCATAATCAACGCGCCGCGTTGGCGAGCGCCTTTGGCCAATGCCATGGCGATATTGGCCGGATCGCACTGCCCATCGAGCGGCAGATGTACACCGCCCACCACGCCATCGAGATTGAGGTGGGGGTACATATTGCCGATGTCTGCGGTGCTAATCTCGTTGACGTCCACATCGAAGGCGCGCGCCATACTTGCCTGGCGGAGTAGCTCTTGCTGGCGTTCATGCGACAGCGCCACGCTGATGGAGCCGTTTTGGCGCATGCCGGTACCAATGCCGGTTTCGGCTTCGAGGTTGACGTATAGCTCTGCGCTGTAACGCGCGAGCTTGGTCATGTTCTGGCTGGCGCGTAGCTGCCCAATCAAGCCCGCGGCGTGCCATGTGGTGCCGCAGGTGAGTTTCTTGCGCTCTAGAAGCACCACATCGGTCCAGCCGAGTTCTGTTAGATGATAAGCCACCGAGGCACCGGAGACTCCGCCGCCAACGATCACTGCTCTGGCGCGTTTGGGAAGCTGGCTCATGCTTTGATTCTCGCGTTATCGGCGTCCCAGACGGCCAAATTGGGTTGAATGACTGCATCGCAGAGGTTGCCAAACACCTGTACTTTGACGGTTTTACCCGCTTCGATTGCGCTGGTTTTTAAAGTGGCCAAAGCCACGCAAGCGTCGACACGATGCCCCCAAGCGGCAGAAGTGCACTCGCCGATCAAGGTATCGCCGTCATATACCGAGGCCATATACGGCGGGTCAAACTCGGGCGAGTCGACAATCAAGCTCACCAGCTGCTTGGTGCTGCCTGCAGCTTTTTCGGCTTCCAGCGCGGCGCGACCTGGGTATTGCGCGTCTTTTTTGAAGCTCACAAAAGGCGAGAGACCGCTTTCGAGCAAGGTGTAATCGGTGGAGAGGTCGCCTTTCCATGCACGATAGCCCTTTTCGATGCGAAGGCTATTGAGCGCGTACATACCAAAGGGCTTGATGCCGTGCGCTTGCCCTGCAGCCAAAATGGCGGCGTAAACGGCGGCGGTATCCTCGGTCTTGCTGTGCACTTCCCAGCCCAGCTCGCCTGCGAATGACATGCGCACCAGTTGCACGTGATGTCCGTCGATTTGGGTGCTCTGATGGCTGAGCCAAGGCAGGCTCAAATCGGCATCGCATAGATCACTAAATAAGGCGCGGCTGTTGGGGCCGGTGACAATTTGGCAACTAAATTGTTCGGTGACATTTTCGCAGTCAATGCCGTCATAATTGGCCAAATGCTTGGATAGATGGTCGTAGTCGTGCAGTTCTGCGGTAGCGGCGGTGATTAAGAAAAACAGCTCATCACTGATACACATCACCGTCATTTCGGTGACGATGCGGCCACGGTGATCGGCCAAATACACTAGGCCAATGCGGCCCGGCGCAGGGATACGGCTGGCGAATAATTCGTCCAACGCTTGACGGGCATTGGCACCGCTGACGCGAAAACGCGAAAACCCCGGCAAATCTAGAATACCGACAGTATCGCGCACCGCAGCGCACTCTTCGGCGATGCGTGGTGCCCAAGGGCCATTGCGCTTCCAGATTTGGGTGGCTTCCTCAGAGGTGTCGTCACCGGGTTTGGCGAACCAGTTTGCGCGTTCCCAACCATTGTATGCCCCGAGTACAGCGCCTTGTTCAAGCACTTGCGCGTGGGCGGGTGAGTGCTTTTTGTCTCGGCCGGCGGGCCACTCGTGATGAGGGAAATGCATGGCGTATTCGTGGCCATAGACTTCCATGCCTTTTTGATTGCAGTAGTCTTGGTCTTCAAACCCAGTGAAGCGGCGTGGATCAACGCACCACATATCTTGCTCCGTGCCGCCATCGACGATCCACTCGGCTAGCACCTTACCTGCACCGCCGCCTTGGGCGATACCGAAGGTAAATACACAGGCGTCAAACGCATTTGGCACGCCGGGCATGGGGCCAATCAGCGGGTTGCCGTCCGGCGTATAGGGAATCGGGCCGTTGACGATGCGATTGACGCCACCCTCGCCCAGCAGCGGCACACGGGCCATCGCATCTTCGACTTGCCAGGCAATACGATCGATATCTTCGTCCCAAAGCTGGAAAGAGAAATCTTCGGGCATTGGGTCGGAGGGGTCCATCCAATGGCCTTTGCAATTGCGCTCATAGGGGCCGAGGTTAAAGCCGTGTTTTTCTTGGCGCAGGTAGTAAGAGCTGTCGACATCACGCAGCAGCGGTAGCTTCTTGCCTTGGGTTTTGCTCCATTCCTCTAGCGCGGGAATTTGCTCGGTGAGCACGTACTGGTGTGCCATGGTCATCATCGGCACTTTGCGCCCAAACATGGCCCCGACTTCTTGCGCACGATATCCCGCGGCATTGACCACATACTCGGCCAGAATCTCGCCCTGCTCGGTGCTGAGTTTCCAGTGTGTGCCCGTCCACTCTGCCCCTTGAACGGGACAAAAGCGTACGATCTTGGCGCCCAAATCGCGAGCGCCCTTAGCCAAGGCTTGTGTCAACTGCGCCGGATCGATATCACCATCATTGGGGTCGTAGAGTGCGCCCTTGAGATCGTGCGTCTCGACGAAGGGGTAGAGTTCCTTGAGCTCGTCTAAATCAAGCAACTTCATCGACATACCTTGGTGCTGACCCATGCCGAGCACCTTGGCAAATTCCTGCATCCGCTCATCGCTGTGCGCCAAGCGTACCGAGCCTGTCACGTGGTAATTCATCGGGTAATCCACGCGCTCGCCCAGCTCGCGATAGAGCTCGGCCGAGTAGCGCTGCATATTCATAATGCCCCACGACGAGGAGAAGGTTGGCACATTGCCCGCCGCATGCCACGTCGAGCCAGATGTCAGCTCGTTTTTCTCCAGCAACACACAATCGGTCCAGCCTTTGAGGGCAAGGTGATAGAGCGCTGAGGCACCAACGGCACCGCCACCAATGATGACAACGCGGGCGGAACTGGGTAATGACATGGGATTCTCCTAGTAGACGGGCGGTGAAACCACCCAAATGACTTCGCAGGTGACACCGCTTGTGTTGTGCCAACGAAAGGGTTGATGACGGAAGCGAAAGCTATCGCCTTGATAGAGTTCGAGTGTGCGATCGCGCAGCTCAATTGTGAGCTCACCGCTAAGCAGGTAGCCCGATTCTTCAGTGGGTCGCGCCTCGCGCCACTCTCCAAGCGTATGCGGTGCAAAACGGCAGTGAATCATTTCAAAATCGCCGCTTAAATCAGGCGACAGCAGCTGCTCAATCAGCCCTTCGTCGTCCGATCCCAAACTTCCGCGCGCATCTTTACGCACCACATAGCCGTGTTCGGTTTGCGGCGCTTCATCGTTGCGAAAGAAAAAACTAATGGGAAGATCGAACAACGTGGCAATTTGTTTAAGATCGCGAATGGCAGGCGACGTCACGCCACGCTCCACCTGACTGAGCCAACCCACCGAACGCCCAAGCGTTTCAGCCAACGTCTGTAGCGTCATCTCACGGCGCTTACGCAGCGCACGAATATCGATGCCGACATGGCTTTGCTCTGGGAGGTTGACTTGAACTTCGCTCACGCAATTTCACTGAAATGAAAATTGAGCTTAGATTTTCATTTGTGAGCGCGGATAGCAATAGGGGTGTCGCATTGAGGTCGCAGCTTGGCAAAATTCAAGCGGCGCGATGGTGCTTACACGTCGATTTCATTCAGCAACTGGCCATACTCTCAGCAACTTATGATGGATATACAATTGACATATCCCGTCCCATGGCTAACATGGATATACATCACGTATATGTAATGAGATTGCCGATGGAAAGCGCATCAATCTTTAAAAGCAACACCTCACAGGCAGTGCGTTTGCCAAAGGCGGTCGCACTACCCGACTCAGTGAAGCGAGTGGATATCATCGCGCTGGGGCGGGCACGCTTGATTGTGCCTGCCGGCGAGGGCTGGGATTCATGGTTTGACGACGAGGGTGTCACGAACGATTTTATGGTGTTGAGAGATCAAGAGGCTGAGCAGAAAAGAGAAGCTTTCTAATGCTGAAGTACTTGCTGGATACCAATATCGTCATCTACACCATCAAAAACAAGCCACAAGCGGTGCGCGAGGCTTTCAATCGACACTATGGGCAAATATGTATTTCCAGCGTCACGTATATGGAGCTTGTGTATGGCGCAGAGCGGTCATCGAATCCAGCGAAAAATTTACGGGTGATTGAGGGGTTTATTGCCCGTATTGATGTTCTAGCCTATGACGAAAGTGCAGCCGTGCACAGCGGGCAGATCCGCGCGCAGTTGGCCTCTGTCGGTACACCGATTGGCCCCTATGACCAAATGATCGCAGGCCATGCACGCGCAAATGGTTTGATCGTAGTCAGCAATAACACCAAGGAATTTGCGCGAGTAGAGGGGCTAAGGCTAGAAAACTGGGCTTAGTTTCTCGATTGCCTGCTTACCCCTCCGCCATGGCACGGTGAAACGTCGGGAAGACGTTGCTGAATATTTGAGTGCCGATAAGGCCAGATTGATAGGATTACCGCTCTGTCTCTAGTTGTTTTTCGGCAATTGTGAAAAGTCGATACAGAAGATAATAGCTCGCAACTGTGTCTATGGGCTCAATCAATGTGCTATGCAGATCATTTTGATAGAGAAACTCGGTGAGCCAGCGAAGCGCAAAGAGAACCAATACCCCAATCAAGAGTGCAGTTTGCTGATTGCCAAGTGCACGCCATATCTTATCGACGCCGTACTCTGCACCGAGGGCTGTATTCACCAAGCTAGCTCCGATTCTGGTCAATAAATACAGTGAAATGAAATCGCCAAAGTAGGCACCAGCATTGACAAGCGCCTTGTCTGTGCCTGCGATGCGATCAAACGCGACAGTAAAATCACTAATAAATTCCATTGCATAGAATGCAACCGGCGCTAGGGCACTGCCCACAAGTGTGAATATAAATAATAGGGCAATCATTATCGCTAGCACACGCAGGGTTGGCCCTAGAACGTCATAATTAACAATACGCTCGTGTCGATGTAATCGGGCAAAGGCTCCACAAACCACCACGAAGACTGTGCATTGCAGCACAGTTGCAACAGCGATCATACTAGCCGACACAACTGCGGCAGCGGCTTTCTCAGATGTCGGGCCGTATTCTCCTTGGTTTTTGCCTAACAAAATACTGAGCCAATCAGGGGTGATGAATTTTAAGGCATATACATTGAAGAGTTGCTCAAAGGCGACTACGGCTACGATAACGACTGCTAGCTTGAACTCGGTTGAGGTGGGGGTTTTAATGGGTTTTAAGCGCCTTTCCAACAAATCAAAATCCTTTTGCGTCATGTAATGTCTGCCAATTCTGATGCGCCGATCTTGCGGTTGTTTTTAGTCGATCCATATTGGAGGGCTCATCAATTAAAAGTAAATACCCATCAGCATTGAGCGACTAAAGCAAGCCGCTTAGCGCCTTTTTTTGTGCCTCAGGCTTCAGCATATGCAACCTTCGATCAATGAGGAGTATGTCGTAATTTGCCGCGGGCTGGTAGCTTTCGATATCCGCCACGACGCCGGTAATGGGTAGGTTTTGAGATCCAGCAGCAGTGGTCATTTGATCGATGCCAGCGGGCGATAGATCAACACCCTTCACCGAGTGCTTAAACCTTGCGATAAAAGGTCATCGCGGCCTTGACCGCAGCCGATATCGAGGACGGTGTGGGGCTTGTCGAGGGCTTTGAAGAATGAGACGACTTTATTAAAAGGCTCGCCCCAAGGCGTTGAGGTGTTTAGCGTATAGCTCGTCCTAGTTGAAGGACATTGTCGGTTAATTCGTTGAGGTGTCGCTTCATGGTGCCGTCAGGGTCGCCCGCCTAAAGTGTCCGTCCTGTCACTATTGAGAATCACGATGAAAGCTATCGTTACTGTGTTGATTGTCGCTGTTCTAGGGCTTGTTGGATACAATGTTTATTTAAATCAGCAAGTTAATGAGCTTGCGGATTCGGTGGAGAGTGCGGCGACGATGCCAACGTCAACGCCGGTTGACCCTAAACCTGAGCCAGCGCCTGAGCCAGAGCCAGAGCCAGA
>JABXHR010000089.1 GCA_013373515.1 Gammaproteobacteria bacterium
TGGCGCGGGTGTAGCCGTCGGCCATCATGCCGCCAGAGCCTTCGTGTGCACAATCCCAGAACATGATGCCCGCTTTTGGGAAAATATCGGAGATGGGCATAAATGCCGATCCGATAATGCCAAACGCGTGTTCGATGCCATGCATCTGCAGGACTTTTACAAATGCTTCTTCAGTCGTCATTTTCATGGGGATGTGCTCCAAAGGCTAGGTTTGCGATGGCAGAACATTACCTTATTGTGTTGGTTTGGCTAGGGCCAGATTTTTTTGAGGTTTATGGCCAGTTCAAGCCAGTTCGTCAATCGCCTTTCGGATAAGAGAGATCCCGTGGTCAATCTTTTCTGGTTTAATCGATGAATAGGCAAGACGGTAGTAGTTTTGCGCTTGTGATCCCGGGGCAAAAAACGGCGCGCCAGCGTCGATTAAAACGCCCATTTCCGCGAGTTTTGCGGTGAGGATCTTGGTGTCGATGTGTGGGTGCGTTTTCATCCAAAAACTCGACCCGCCGAGCTCGGGAGAGCTGGCAAACTCTAGCCCATGAGCTTCAATTGCACGGCGCATAATTTCGTGCCGCTCGCGGTTGGCGCGCGCCATGCGTCTGAGCTGGCGGTCGTAGAACCCAAGTGACTGAAAATAGGCCACCGTGCGTTGGGTGTGATTGGGCGGATTGCGCAGCACCACGCTACGAAGCGCGCGGGCTTGAGCGATGATGGTGGGGCTGGCCACCATGTAGCCCATTCGCAGCCCGGGAAACAATGATTTGGAAAATGAGCCGACGTAAACCACATGGCCGTCGCTATCTAAGGCCTTCAGTGCGGGCTTTGGCGCATTGCGCAATTGGTTTTCGATTTCGTAATCGTCCTCGACGATGATAAATCGATCGCGTTTGGCTTTTTCGATCAGGGCTTTGCGCCGCGCCGCTGGCATTGAAATATTGGTGGGGCAGTGGTGGCTTGGGGTGGCGAACACCACACTGGTGTTGTCTGGAATGTGTTCAAGCGGAAGGCCTTGCTCATCGACATCCACTGCGGTGACTTTACATTGGTGGCTGGTGAGCATATTGCGCAAAGTGGGGTAACAGGGGTTTTCGATCACTGCGGTGTCGTCTGGCCCTAAAAATAATTGTGCGCAAAGCCAGAGCGCATTGAGTGCCCCCATGGTGATCAATATTTGATCTTCGCTGGCTTGTATGCCGCGCTGCGGCAGGTTGATTCGCATCAACTCTTGGAGCAGCAGTGGGTCGTCGCTTTCGTAGGTATCGAGTGTTAACACGTCAAAGTCACGTCGCCCAAGGGCTTCGAGCGAGCACTGGCGCCAGCGATGATGATCGATCATAGAGTGATCGGCTTGGCCGTAGATAAAACAGTAGGGGTACTTACGCCAATTGGCTGGACGATTGAGTTTGTTTTTCAGTGCCGAGTATTGCTGGGTGAAGCGGGGTTCGAATTGGGCGACCTGGGCGTCACCGTTGATCCCCAGCGCGATATTCGCAGGCTGGGCCGCCACATAGTAGCCGGAGCGATCTTTGGACACCAAATGACCGGCCGCAGCTAACTCTGCGTAGGCCAACGACACGGTAATGCGGCTGATGTCCAAAAAGTTGGCCAAGCTGCGAGTAGAGGGCATTTTGCTGTCCGCGGCAAGCTTGCCGGTGTGAATGCCTTCGACCACTTTGATCTGGATTTGTTTTTGTAAGCCTCGGTGCGAGTCGCGGTCGATGGAAAAAAACACCAGAGGGACATCATTCATGTAGCGATCCAGCTGCTTGGACAGCGCGCCATGGCGCGAATGACACAAGCATGACAAGTGAGACCTCGAGACTCAAGTGGCGATGGTAAATTTCTCATCTTAGGATCGTGTTTTTCGCACATCGAGCAAAAAAAAGGAACTCGAATGAGTTCCTTAAGTTTTGCCTTTTTCGGCAATCTTCGTCAATTAACCGAAGACTTCTGACAATCGTAGATCGATGCAGCTCACAATTTCGTCGATATCGTCTTTGGTCGAAATCAATGCCGGCGACAGGCAGAGCGTGTTGTTGAGGCCGGGTAGTGAGCGGTTGGTCGCGCCAATAAGCACACCGGCTTGGGCCGATTTACCCACCACCTGCTGCACCATTTTCTCGTCAGCCGGTTCGCGGGAATCACGATCTTTAACTAGCTCAACACCAAGGAATAGGCCTTTGCCGCGCACTTCGCCGATGCAGGTGTGCTTATCCTGGAGCTCGCGCAGTTTGTCCATGGCGTAGTCGCCCATCTGGAGGGTGTTTTCCAACAGGTTTTCTTCGATAATGATGTTCATGTTTTCAATGGCAGCGGCAGGGCCGGAGGTACATCCACCGAAGGTCGAAATGTCGCGGAAATAGCTCATTGGGTCTTCGGCATTGGCCTTGAACATGTCGAACACTTTCTCGGTGGTGACGGTGCAGGAAATCGCCGCATAACCGGAAGCAACCCCTTTGGCCATGGTGACGAAATCTGGCTCGATGCCGTAATGCTGATAGCCAAACCATGTGCCGGTGCGGCCAACGCCACACACCACTTCATCGATATGCAGCAGGATGTCGTACTTTTTGCAGATTTCCTGCACGCGAGGCCAGTAGCTGTCTGGCGGTACGATGACGCCGCCGCCCGCGGTAATGGGCTCTAGGCAAATCGCGCCAACGGTGTCAGCGCCTTCGCGCAGGATGACTTCTTCAATGGCATTCGCTGCCGCAATGCCGTAGTCCTCGGCATCGGGGAATTGGTTGCGGTACTCAAGGCAATGTGGCACTTCGACAAAGCCCGGTGTATAGGGGCCGTATTGGGCGTTGCGCTCTTGTTGGCCACCGGCGGACAAACAGGCGATGGTCGTGCCGTGATAATCCCGCTCGCGATATAGAATCTTCGATTTTTTTCCGCCGTATACGCTGTGCGAGAGCTGGCGCACCATTTTGAAGACTTTTTCGTTGGCTTCGGAACCAGAGTTTGAGTAATACACGCGGCTCATGCCGGGCATTTTGTCGAGCAGCATTTTGGCGAAGTTTGCACCGGGCACAGAGCCCGCAGCGCCAGCGAAGTAGTTCATCTTGACCAGTTGCTCGCGAACTGCATCGGCGATGCGCTCACGTCCGTAACCAACATTGACCGTCCATACGCCACCAGAGACCGCATCGAGGTGCTCTTTGCCATGGATATCCCACACGCGCATGCCTTTGCCTTCGACAATAATGCGAGGGTCGGCGCCTGTGAAGAAAGGTGCGTGTTGGGTGAGGTGATGCCAAACGTGGGCACGATCGGCTTCGACCACATGGGCCAGTTCGGCAGCAGCTGCTAGATTTTGATTCATTAATGTTCTCCTACGGTGCGCGGCGGCGCGTTCTACAGACCGTATCGCATGCGAACGAGGCAAGCGGCGTGTCCAAACTCATGTATATACATCCAAACGGCGATGGCGGTTTATCAATTTGCGTACTCACAGCACGTTGCATTTGCATTGGAAATCGCCGCGCTGCATGGCGGGCGAATATGCTAAGCCGCTACAGCCGAACTGGTGCGCCGTTTGGGTGAGCTAAGAGTAATGGCAGAGTGAAAGCACGTTATAGGGCCAGAACTTCTCAAGTTTTATGTCCAGTTTTCAGAAGTCGCGACAGGAGCAAATTGGCTATGTTAGCCTCCGATAAGTCGCGCATTTTGAGAACGGTTGCACATTGATGGAGAATCGCTGTAGCAACAAGCACTTGAAAGTGTGGCCAACGCTGCCGGTAGTCAAGTTCTTCGAGAATATCTCTAGTGAGGTAGTTTCTTTGGGGATGATATTAGGGTGACGTTTGCAGGACAGCGATAGATGGAACACTGTCCTTAAGATGTTTCTAAGCCTTGTTTGGCTTTACAAATAAACCAATTGATAGGGGATGTTTTAGATGAAATTAAAAAACAAACTGATCTCAGCCGCTGCGTTGATGACTGCCTTTGCAGGCATCAACAACGCCGCTGCAGATGAAATCACCGTTGGATATTTCTTAGAGTGGCCAATGCCGTTTGAATACGCCAAAGTCAAAGGCATGTACGACGACGCACTTGGCATGACCGTCAATTGGGTATCGTTCGATACTGGTACTGCAATGTCTGCGGCGATGGCGTCTGGCGATGTTCATATTTCAGTTTCACAGGGTGTTCCACCGTTCGTTGTGGCAGCTTCTGGCGGTCAAGATTTGCAGATTGTTGACGTCGCGGTGAGCTACTCAGAAAACGACAACTGCGTGGTCGCCAGCCGCCATGAAATCGACAAAGACAGCGCCAAAGAACTCGAAGGCAAAAAGGTCGGCGTACCGCTGGGTACGGCTGCACACTATGGCTTCTTGTCGCAAATGAGCCACTTCGGCGTTGATATTTCGACTATGGAAGTCGTCGACATGGCACCACCTGATGGTGCAGCGGCCTTTGAGCAAGGCAATCTCGATATGGTGTGTGGCTGGGGCGGTTCGCTTCGTCGCATGAAGGAGCATGGCAATGTGCTGCTCACCGGTGCGGAAAAAGAAGAGCTCGGTATTCTCGTATTCGACGTGACCTCAGCGCCTGCTGATTGGGCGGCTCAAAACGCCGACACGATGGCGAAATTCTTGAAAGTCACCGCAGACGCCAACGCGATGTGGGCTGCGGGTGAAAACAAGGCAGAGATGCTATCTGTGATTGCCAAAGACGCCGGTATGGATGAGGCAGCCACCGAGGCAACCATGGCCACCTTTGTCTTCCCAACCATCGAACAGCAGCTGAGCAGCAAGTGGCTTGGCGGTGGCGCTCAGAGCTTTATGCTCGGTGTTGCCAAAGTCTTTGAAGACGCCGGCTCAATTGAGAGCGCACTCGACAGCTACGAAAGCCGCGTTGATGCAAGCTATCTCACTGCAGCGAGCAAAATGTAAATCGCTAGGGGGCGGGTTCTCCGTCCCCTCGTTTCTCTGTGGAGTTCAAACAATATGTCTTTAGAAATCGACAACGTATCGATGCGTTTTGACCTGCCCGGTGGTGTGAGTGTTCAAGCGCTGAAAGACGTTTCGCTCAATCTCAAATCCGGTGAACTTCTCTCGGTTTTGGGGCCATCAGGATGTGGCAAAACAACCCTTCTGAATATTTTGGCGGGGTTCCTCGCGCCAACCTCAGGTGAAATTCGACTCAATGGTCATCGGGTTACCGGCCCAGACGCCGAGCGCGGCATGGTGTTCCAGCAGGGCGCGCTGTTTGAATGGATGAATGTTCGTGAGAATGTGGGTTTTGGCCCACGGATGAAAGGGGCACCGGCCAAGGAAACCGCAGAGCTGGTCGATCACCTGTTAGACACAGTGGGCCTCGGTGACTTTAAAGACAAGTCGACCTATGAGCTGTCCGGCGGGATGCAGCAACGTGTGGCATTGGCCCGTTGTTTGGCCAATGATCCCGACGTCATTTTGATGGACGAGCCCTTGGGAGCGCTCGATGCGCTGACGCGCGAAAAAATGCAGGGCTTGGTGCTTAAGCTTTGGAAAGAGACGGGCAAAACGGTCATTTTGATCACCCATTCGGTAGAAGAGGCCTTGCTGTTGGGCGAGCGCTTATTGGTGATGGCGCCGCGACCTGGCCGCATTCACAAAGAATATCAATTGCCTTTTGCGGAGCGCGGCGTCAACGCGGATCTGCGTCAGGTTAAAAAAGACAAAAATTTCTCTGAAACCCGCGATGAAATCTTGTCGATGATTTGGGAAATGGAAGAAGAAATCATGGGAAGAGCGGAGCAATCGGCATGACGGGACTATCCATTCTACTCGGCTATATCTTGCTATTTGTGGTGTGCTTTGGCGTGGTGCGTGCCATCACCGCGCGGCGAAAAATCAACGACCACAATTCGCTGATGACGGTCACGTTCGGCTATGAAAGTGCCGTTGTGCCGAATCGAGCAGCATCGGTATTGTCGGTGTTGGTGATCTTTTTGATTTGGGGCATGTTTACCAATTCTTCTTTGGTGCCTATCTCGGTACCAGGCCCGTTTGTCGGCAATGCAGAATTCACCTATACCGCAAAAAATGCAGCCGGTGAAACCGACGACGCCAAGGTGGTTGTACTGGTGCACGAGCCTGATGCTGAAAACACCGATGCGCCAGAGATTGAGCCCGGTGATGGTTTTGCGAAATCCGACGGCTACGCGATGCAAATTTGGCGCTCTAAGCTTCTGAAGGTGCAAACCAACGACGAAGGTGGCAAGGACGACAGTTACCAAGTGATCGCTGTCAACGGTCAGCCCATTGCACCTGATCAAGAGGTCGCTACAGACTTTGGGGCAGTGAGTATGACCTCCAAGGGCACGCTGAATGTGAAGCCCAAAGAGGGCTTGTTGATGCAGCCGCTCTATCTCCCCTCACCAGAAGCCGTGGTGGGTCGATTGGGCGATTTGATGGCCGAGGGCTATAAAAATATCGGCCTATTTGAGCATATTGGTTATTCGTTGTATCGCGTCATTTTGGGCATGATCTTGGGCTCTTTGGTCGGCATTCCGTTGGGTTATGCCATGGGCTTATCCGGTTGGGCTCGCGGTTGGTTTGATCCAATTGTCGAATTTATGCGCCCAGTACCACCATTGGCGTTGATTCCATTGGTCATTATCTGGTTCGGCATCGGCGAGACCGGCAAGATTGTGCTGCTGTTTTTGGCGGCGCTATGGATTATGGCGATTGCGGCCCGCGCGGGTGTGGCAGGCGTGAACATCAGTAAAATTCGGGCGGCGTATTCACTCGGAGCGTCGAAGGCCCAAATTATGCGTCACGTCATTGTGCCGAACTCTTTACCCGAAATTTTCACTGGTGCACGGGTGGCCATGGGCGTTTGTTGGGGCACGGTGGTGGCCGCAGAACTGGTGGCTGCAAATGAAGGCGTCGGCATGATGATTATGGGTGCGTCTAAGTTTTCGCAGACCGATATCGTTATCGTGGGCATTATCTTGATCGGCATCATCGGCTTTGGTATCGACGTGCTGATGCGTGTTGCAGAAAACAAATTGGTGCCTTGGAAAGGCCGCGCCTAAACCTTGTGAAGGAGTTTGGTTCATGAAAGTGTTCCAAGGTCAATTTACTCAGCAAGAACCGATTAGCGACGCCGCGATTGATGCGGCGGTCGCTGTGCTCAAAAGCGGTCGCATCCATCGTTACAACACGCTCGATGGCGAGTTGGGCGAAGTGGCGCAATTGGAGGCGGAATATGCCGCTTGGCAGGGGACACAATTCTGTCTGGCCGTCACTTCGGGCGGTCAAGCCATGCAAATCGCCATGCGTGCGCTTGGGGTGCAGTACGGTGATGTGGTGTTAACCAATGCCTTTACATTAGCGCCGGTCCCTGGTGCGATTGAGGCCGTCGGTGGCGTGGCACGCTATGTCGAAATTGATGAAAACTTGCGTTTAGATCTCGGCGACCTTGCCAACAAGGCCAAAACCTCTGGTGCGAAGTTCTTGTTGCTGTCGCATATGCGCGGACATCTTTGCGATATGGATGCGCTGATGCAGATCTGCGATCAGCACGGTATCGCTGTGATCGAAGATTGTGCCCACACCATGGGTGCTAAATGGAACGCGACGCGCTCGGGCAGTTTTGGCCGCGTGGGGTGCTTTTCAACCCAAACCTACAAGCATCTCAACTCTGGTGAAGGGGGATTTTTGTGCACCGACGATCCAGAGATCATTGCCAAAGCCACCATTTTAAGCGGTAGCTATATGCTGTATGGCCGTCATGGCGCAGGGCCAGACGCGTCAGCTTATGATGAGCTAAAGTACCTCACACCTAATTGCTCAGCCAGAATGGACGCCTTGCGTGCAGCCATTTTGCGCCCACAGCTTGCCAATATCGAGGACAGCATTCAGCGGTGGAACGAGCGCTACGACACGCTTGCGCAAGTGCTCTCCACGCATAGTGCGGTGGCTTTGCCGGTGCGCCCTCAGCAAGAGTCAATGGTGGGTTCCTCACTGCAATTTCGAGTGCCGGCGTTTAGTGCGTCGCAATGTGAGGCCTTGCTGACACAGGCTGCCAAGCAGGGGGTGGAAATAAAGTGGTTTGGACGTGCTGAGCCGGTTGGGTTTACGTCTAATCACACCAGTTGGCGTTATATGCCAGCGCAAACCTTACCGACCACTGATCGTCTTTTGTCGACATTATTTGATTTGCGCTTGCCGCTGACCTTTAGTCTTGACGATTGCCAATTGATTGGCGAAGTCATTTTGGAGGCGTTGCACACTGTCGACGCCGCCCAGTTTGGCAGTATTTCCCTTTAATGTGCAAAGTGTCTGTCGGCGATCAAAGCTTTTTGGCCTGAGGCCTTGATGGCCTGCTGGCTATGATAGACAAAGTCATTAAATGCTTCGCCGGTCGGTAGGGGTGTAGACAGAAAGAATCCCTGCACACTATCGATTCCAGCGCCGGCTGCAAAAGCAAGCTCCTCTTCGGTCTCCACCCCTTCTATCACGGTGTTGATACCCAGAGAGTTGCATGTGGCGACCAAGCCACGTATGACGGCTTGGGCAGACTTTGACGTCGGTGCCGATTGGGCAAGTTGGCGATCGATCTTGATGTAATCAAATGGGAATTGACTGAAAACCAACAGCGAATTGTGGCCCTTGCCGATGTCATCAAGCGCGAAGGAAAACCCGCGATCCTTGGCTTGGTGCATCAAATCAACGGCGTCTGACTCAGCGTCCATTAAATCTGACTCGGTGAGTTCAAATGTCAGCCGTTCCGGCGCTATGTCATGGGTGGCGCAAGCGGCGATGACTTGGTTCATGAACTCGGCAGATGCCAGCTGCGTTGCCGTTAAATTGATAGAAAACTTTAGTGTCGGGTGCTGTGTCTGTAGTGTTGCCAAAATTGACAGCGACTGCATAACCAGCTGATCAAACTGCTCTCGTTGTTTGATTAAATGGATAAATTGATCGGGGTAAATTATGCCAATATCCGAGTGCGGCCAGCGCAGCAATAGCTCGCCTCCGATGACTTCACCGCTCTTTATTTCGAGTTGAGGCTGGCAGTAAAACTCGAGCTTGTGGTTGTTCAAATAGGTTTCAAATTCTGCCAGAAAAGTCTGCTCAATTCGCATTTTGTTGGCCAATTCTGAATTAAATTCAACGATGGTCTGGCGTTCGGAGCCTTTGGCGCTGTACATCGCAAGATCGGCCTGTTTGAGTTTGGATTCTAAAAAGGCCAGTGCGCTTCCTTCGCAGTAGCGTCCGCTGGCAATACCCATCGATAGTCCGACCGAAATCGTTTGACTATCTGTGATCACGGGATCTTGGAACGCGCGTTGAATTTGATTTGCGTAGACCTGCAATTGTATTGCGGTTTGATTGGGAGCCAACACCACAAATTCGTCGCCCGCGAGGTGAATGACGTAATGCGCGGGGGCAACGGCTGATTTGATGCGCCGTGCCGACTCTTTCAAGACCTGATCTCCGGCGGCGTGGCTGTAGCGATCATTGATTTGTTTGAACCCATTGAGATCGATATAGCAGGCAGCGAAAGTCTGATTTGGCGCTACAAATTGCTCAATGTGCTTAAGCATCCAGCTGCGATTGAGTAAGCCCGTGACAGCACTGTGAAACGCAATGTGATAGGCTTCCTCTTCGGCTTGCCTGCGACGTTCAATTTCTTGCTCTAGCTGTTCGGTTCGTTGGGCGACGTTGTCCTCGAGCTGCTCTGTGCGCCTTAGCATCTCGGTCTCGCGCAATGTTGCAATTTCAATCAGGTGGGCCTGTCGACGGTTTTCAAATGCAAGGTGTACGTCGCGGGTAGCACAGCGAACGTAGACATCGGAATACTCAAATGCCCATTTCAGTGTCAATTCGGCATCGCCTTTTCTGGCATAGTGATGCGCGATCTCGTTCAATACAGAAATCCATTCCACTTCACTAGTAAACTGCTTGGCATGGTTTAGAGCTTTATCAAGCCAATACTCGGCGATCTGCATCTGTCCGCGGGTGCTGTAATTTGCGGCCAAATTTTCGAAAACCGCTTTCCAAACGCCGAGCTGCTGAATGAAAGGGTGGCGTGATTCGAAGCCGAGATGAGCGTAGAACGCTTCCACAGTTTCTAAGTCCACGTCTTTGTCAAGAGACATTGTGTAGAGCAGATTTGCCGACGCCCGAAAGTAAAGTGGTGCAATGTCATTCGTTCGGCAATATAGCCAAGCTTCAATGTCATATTCTTGAACAGATGATGGCGCGTCTAAATTGAAGTCTGTACTTAAGAATCCATTTTTGATTAGCTTTGTGAATAGCGTATGCGCTACGCCTATCTTGTCACCACTGCGCTTAAACTTTGCTATCAGCGCTGCTCGTTCTGCATCTGAATGTCTACCGGCATTTTTGATTAAGTCTAACCAGGCCTCCGTTCGTTGGTTTGAGGGTGAGCTTTCGGCGATTAAATCAAGAGAACCCTGACCTGAAGACTCATTGTCACTTGCTCTTAGTGCATAGTGGTTTGTGAGGTATTCCAAATCACACAGACGCGTTAGTTCTTTGTCGCCTACTTGAATTGCAGTCTTTGTCGCTTCACCAAGGCAGATAATGGCTTTTGGCGAGCGAAAGATTTGATGGAGCTTTGCTTGACCTAGCAACCGCCATGCGCGTTCAAAGTCTGCCGCCGGCTGGTAGGCTTCGAGGCTCTCATGAAAAGAGATGAGACGGCCTTCGCTCCAGTCCGAGCCTTCGACAAAGTCCGTGACAAATTCGCGAATATTGAGATCCATTTCAACATGGTTATATCGTCGTGATGATCGAATAGTAACCCAAAAAGATTGCGCAAGCGTCTATAGCATCTCATTGATTTGCCTCGGCGGAATCAGCACAAGCCTTGAGTCGATGGGCACAGGGGGTGTTTGGTGCATCGCTTATGTCAGAATTGATCAAATTTGTGCGTATGGCTTTTTAGTGTTTGTGCCAAATTTCAACAGTTTTAAAGACTAGCGCTAGGATACTGGACCTCTGGAGGGTGGTATATGCGGCAAATATTCATAGTCTTAATCATTAGCTTCAACACCGTGGTAATGGCGGCTGATGTTGTCTCTGGCAGCGGTGGCCGAACCTTATCGGTCAGAGATATTGCTTCTTTTGCATCTCCTTGGGCAATTGAGATGCTAGATGCCGGTCGATTACTGGTCACTGAAAAAAGCGGCCAATTATGGACGGTGCGGGGGTCGGGTGAGAAAACGGCTATCGACGGGCTGCCAAAAATCTATGTTGGAGGTCAGGGCGGTCTCGGCGATGTGGTGCTACATCCAAACTTTGAGGCCAATCGTTGGGTGTATCTCTCATTTGTGGACTCTCCTGACGGCGGGCGCACTCGATATGCCCATGTGGTTCGGGCGCGCTTGATACTTGATGACAGGCCGAGGCTAGAGGGGCTCGAATCGATTTGGCGTCAAATGCCAGCAACGCAGGGCGAGGGGCATTTTTCTCATCGTATTGCCTTTGGCCCAGCGGGCTCAGCACAAGCGGGGATGTTATTTATCACCTCGGGAGATCGTCAGCTGCAGTGGCCAGCCCAAGATATGGAAATGGCCCAGGGCAAGATTATTCGTTTACACGATGACGGGGCGGTGCCTGTGGACAATCCATTTCAAGACCAAGGGACGCTTGCCAGAACGTTTTGGAGTGTAGGGCACCGCAATATGCTCGGTATGGCATTTGATTCGCGTGGCGTGCTTTGGGCCCACGAGATGGGGCCACGTCATGGCGATGAACTCAACCGAATCACGGCTGGGGCCAATTATGGCTGGCCCGAGGTGTCGGAGGGCAATCACTACAGCGGGGTGCCCATCCCACCGCATAGCAGCCAGCCGCAGTTTGTCGCGCCGATTCAATTCTGGGTGCCGACCATTGCCCCATCGGGGATGACCATCGACGGCGACACCATGTTTATCGGTGGGTTGCGCAGTCAAGCTTTGATCAAGCTTCGGATCAATGGCGATGTCGCGCAAGAGCTGGAGCGTTTCGAGATGGGGCGTCGCATTCGCGATGTGCAGTTCGATGCCAAGGGCGGACTTTGGTTTATCGAGGATGGACGCTCGGCTCGGTTACGCTATGTCGAAGCGCCACGCTAAGGAGGGGTGTAGATGGGCAAAGATCGAGCAATGACATTGTCTAAGTGGTTTTGTGCGCTGTTTGCCGTGGTTGTGTTGCTAAGTGGTCATGCCAGCGCAGAGGATGCCTATCAGGGCAAGGTGCTTTTTATGCGCCATTCCTTGGCACCAGGCTTTGGTGATCCCGATGATTTCAAAATCGGCGATTGCAGCACACAACGCAATCTCAATGACGAAGGCCGAGCGCAAGCCCGTGAGATTGGCGATCGGCTCAGCGCCATGGGCTATGAATTTGACCAAGTCTTATCGAGTCAGTGGTGTCGCTGTGTCGAAACCGCAGCGCTGTTAGGCATGGGTGAGGTGCGTGAGTTTGCAGGGCTCAATTCGTTTTTCCAACAACATGCTGACCGCGATCGTACGTTAGCGCTATTGCGCCAAGAACTGGCACAACTCGGCGACAAGCGGACGTTGATGGTCACGCATCAAGTGGTGATTCGTGCGATCACAGGGCAGAGTGTCAGCTCTGGCGGGATGGTGTGGTTTGACCCCAAAACGGGCGATGTTAGCCTGGTTGAATAGTTGCCATTGTGATCGCGGACTGTGTAACGATGATCCGAGCGTTTGCCAGCAGGGTTGGGCAAGAATCTAAATATGCGCCATAAACTTCGTTAGTCTTCGTCCCGGTCGCAATGAGTTTTACCCCTTATCTGATTTTTGCAGATATTCCTGACAGCCCGGCACTAATGATGATTTTTCTTTGTTGTGCTTTGCTATCAATTACGTTTCTGATGGAACTACAGCGCTGCTGTCGCCCAAATTTCAAACCCTAGCTTGCTCAAACGCCGACCAAGCAGATTCAAAATCCTCAAAACTCATCGACTTGCCTTTTGCGCGGTCCAGAATGACGCGCTCCGAGGCCAGTAATTTATCAATGGCACGGTCTAGCTCTGCAACGTACTCAGCCGGAATCACCACCGCGCCGTGACGATCTGAGTGCACCAAGTCATCGGGCTGAATATTAAGACCAAATACACTGACAGGGTAGGCGATGTCTTTTATGTGGACAAAGGCGTGACTGGGGCCAACGGAGCCTGCAATGGAGCTTATAATATGGCGCACTACAATGACCTCTGCCTCAAATCACCAAGGGTACGACTGAGCGATGGCAACCATCTGTATGCACCACGTTCTGGCCTCAATGCGGCCCGCCGTGGCGGCTGGGATCAAACAATCTGATTTGTTGGCCGATGCAGGCATCAACCCAAGCCAGTTGAAATTGGCCAGCAATCGCATTCATACGGATCAGGTGGCGCGGTTGTTTGCAGCGGCGGCCAGCCGTTTGAATGATGATCTGATGGGGATGGGAGATCGGCCACTTCCGTCCGGGGCGTTTCAATTTGCCTTTGAGAGCGTGATGCGCTCATCGTTTGTTATCGAGGGGCTAGAGCGCGCCGCGGTGTTTTTTCGCCTTGCCGGTGCGCAGGTTGAGATGCAGAATAAATCGGAGGGCGCGATGACTTGGCTCGGGCTCCACCTTAATGATCCGTCACGTGATGTCGATGGCTTTATGCGTGAGTGGCTGTTGGTGATTTGGCATCGATTTCTGTGCTGGCTCAATGCCCAGGCGTTGCCGCTACAGCAGGTGAAATTTGCCTTTGCTAAGCCCGCGCACCATGGTGAGCTGGATATCATGTTTCATTGTCCAATCGAATACGACTCGCCGCAGTCGGGGTTTTGGTTGCCCAGCGATTATTTGCAGCGCCCGATCCAGCGTGAGCAGCGCGAATTTGAGCGCTTTGCCGCGCGATTTCCAATGGATGTGATGACAATCCCCGGCGGCAAGTTAACGCTGGAAAGTCGTATCAGTCGTCTTCTGCGTGATCGCTTGCTGGCAGATGAGCTGCTCCCCGATTTGGCCGAGTTAGCAGACAATTTTGGTCAGACCAAACAACAGCTTTATCGGGCGCTAAAGCTTGAAAATACAAGCTTGCAGACCTTGAAAAACGATGTTCGGCGCGAGTATGCCATACGACTGCTTAAAAACAGCGATCAGTCGGTTGATGCGATTGCTGAGCGCTGTGGTTTTGATGAGGCGCGCTCGTTCACACGCGCCTTTAAGGATTGGACGGGGCTGACGCCAAGCGCTGTCCGGCGAGGAGAGCTCAAGTAGGCGCGATTTAATCGCACCTCGAGTCCGCCGTTGATTCGGTACACTAGTCGCACATGCAAACCACGCTAATCTCCATGCAGTTTATTGCTTTTGATCCGATTGATGCACAGCTCCAATGGTCTGCGATGGCCGATGCCATTGTTGAGGGTCACCGCTTACCACGGGCGCAAGTGGCCGATTCTTTTGTGCGCCGCGGTGCCGATACGCTGCTGACGCGTTCGGCGTGGATAGAGGGCTTGGGATGCGCAGTCAAGGCGGCCACGGTGGTGCCCGGCAATGCAGCGCGCAATATGCCCACAATATTGGGCGGCATGCAGCTGTTTGACGACACCACCGGTGCGTTGTCAGCAGTGCTGGATTTCACGCTAGTGACCAAATGGAAAACTGCCACGGACAGTTATGTGGCCGCGCGCTGGTTGGCCCCACCTACGGTGGAGGAAGTGCTCATCGTGGGCTCTGGCAATGTGGCGCGCTCGATGGTCAGTGCTTATCACGATTTATTTCCAAGTGCCCACATTCGAATTTACAGCCGCAACGTGGCCAATGCACAGGCGTTGGTGGAGGCCTCGCAGCCGATGTTTCCCGATTTGAACCTGTCAGTGGTGGATGATTTGGCCAATGCGGTGAATCGCGCAGATGTGATTTGCACGGCGACGATGTCGACACAGCCAGTGGTCAAAGGTGAGTGGTCGCGCGCAGGGCAGCACTATGATTTGATCGGCGCATTTCGCGGTGATATGCGCGAGGTGGACGATACGTTGGTCACTGGTGCGAAATGGTTTGCCGATTCTCGCGAGACCACGCTCGATCACATCGGCGAGCTAAATATCCCACTCGAAGCGGGGTTGATTGGTCGAGATCATTTGGTGGCGGATTATTACGATCTCGCGATCACGCCATATGTGCGGGGCAAAGACGAGATTACGGTTTGCAAAAATGGTGGCGGAGCGCATCTCGATCTGATGGTGGCCACGGCCATCGTGGCCGCCGCGTCGGAGCGCCGCGATGCGTAACTACGGTTTGATGTTGTGTCTGTTGTGGTCTTTTTCGGCGCAGGCTGATTTGGAAGGCAATGGTGATGTTTTGCAAATTGCACTGCCAGCGGCCGCTTATGCGATCACATTTATCGATGACAACCCAGAGGCGAGAGCCGATTTTTGGGCCAGTGGCGTCGCCAATTGGGGAAGTACTTTCGCAATCAAACGTCTGGTCAATAAAACGCGCCCCAACGGCGGTGAACACAGTTTCCCATCGGGTCATACCTCTGCAGCCTTTCATGGGGCAGCCATGATCCAAAAACAGCGTGGTTGGACTTACGGGCTGCCTGCGTACGTATTGGCGGCCTATACGGGCTATAGCCGCGTTGAGACTGATCATCATGATTGGCAGGATGTGATTGCGGGTGCCGCCCTTGGGGTTGCCTCGGCGCATTTTGTGAATCGGGAGCGTGTCAGCTGGATTGGTCATCTCGATGGTAATTCCATCGGCGTGACGGTATTTGGCGCATGGTAGCGGCGTAAGCGCGTGCAGTGGTTATATGATCAAACCGTAATCCACAGCGTTGGCGATCTGGCGATTGTTTTGCTGGTGGTGCTGATGGTTGGGCTGTCCAAAGGGGGCTTGGGCGGGGCCTTTGCAATGCTGGCCGTGCCTGTGCTGGCCTTGATTATGTCGCCGGTGCAAGCCGCTGCATTGATGTTACCCATTTTGATCATGATGGATGCGATCAGTGTGCAGGTGTGGTGGCGACAGTGGGATTTGCAACACCTGACATTCCTTTTGCCATCCGCGCTGCTGGGTGTTGGCGCGGGTTGGGCACTGGTGGCGGTGGTGTCCGATGCGCTGGTTTTGTTTGTGCTGGGCCTAATGTCGTTGTTGTTTGTGCTCAAAACTTGGTTGCAAACGGCACCGCCTGAGCCTGCTAAGCCGAACGCCAAAAAAGCAGCCGTTTGGGGCACGTTGGCTGGATTTACCAGTTTTGTGTCGCACAGTGGTGGGCCACCGTTTCAAATGTATATGCTGCCGCTGCGCATGCCGCCTCAGACTTACACGGCAACGAGCGTTTTGTTTTTCACGGTGGTCAACTTGGTGAAGGTGCCCCCGTACTTGGCGTTGAGCCAATTTTCCACCGAAACACTGGTTACGGGGATCATCATGGCACCCTTGGCCATTGTGTCGACGCGGCTGGGTGCTTGGGTGGTACGTCGTATGAATACCGAATTTTTCTATCGGTACATTTATTTGATGCTGTTCGTCATCGCGTTGAAGCTAATTTACGATGGGTTGACAGCGTTGCTTTAGGGCGCCGCCTGCAGGGTTGCTTTGAGCTCATTAACGATGGCGGAATCTGCCCAGTTTAGTGCCCCAGTATGTGCATACAGAACATCGCCTTGTCCATCGAGGATATAGGTGCTGGGAAAGCCCTTCATCTCGAAGGATTTGAACCACGCTTCAGGCGCTACGACCTGGTAGGGCGGAATATCTGGTGCGTGCTCATCCAGAAATGCATCAACAACTGACCACTCATCGTCGTCGACGGATACCACAATCACGGGGAGCTCCTCGCTGGCGATAACCTTGTTGAGTTCCGGTAGCTCCTCAAGACACGGCGCACACCATGTGGCCCAGAAGTGAATTACTGCAGGCCGTCCGTTTAGCAGTTGGTTTAGTGGCAGCGATGTTTGGCCATTGTTTAGCGATAGCGCGAAGGCAGAAGAAGTGCACAGTAGTAAGGCTGCAATGAGTTTTCGCATAAATTTAAAGGCGTGGGTTTAGGATACTTTATAGCCTTTGGTGACGCTTTGCATGCGCTGGGTGAGTTCAGTCATGTGCTTGGCGGTGCGCACGCAATGCGCGGTTAGTTCTCGGCCCGCGTTGGCAGCGCGTTCTACCGAGTCCAATCCATCGAATACGGTTTCTGCATATTTGGTTTGGCTGCCTGTGTGCTCTTCGATGTTGCGCACAGCGCCAAAGATTTGATTGAGCGCCGTCATAATGGTGGTCAGAGCTTGCGTCGCTTCCTTGGCCGAGCGAATACCGCTATCGGCTTGGTCGCGTGCGCTGTTGACCGATGACACCAGCGCCATGCTTTGTTTGGTGATCTGTTCGATAACGGCCTCAACCTCTGCAGAGTAGGTTCGGGTGATGGTCGACAGTTGGCGTACCTCCTCTGCCACTACGGAGAATCCCGCGCCAGCGGGCCCTGCGCGTGACGCTTCAATGGAGGCATTCAATGCAACGAAGTTGGTTTTCTCGGCCACGCCGCGAATCGCATCGATATTAGACGCGATCTGCTCGCTTTGGGTTTCGAGCTGGGTGAGCGGTTCCAAAATGCCCTCAATCAGGCGATGCACACTGTGAATCACGCTAAGCGCTTGCTCAATGGTTTGTGCGCTACTGCTCGCGTGTTCGTTGCTCTGGACAGTGGCCTGCGATGCTTGTGCAGCCGATGTTTGCACCGACGCTTGGGAACTCAAGAGGTCTTGAATCCGACGACGCATGGTAGACATGGTCTGGTCTTGGTCTTCGGCGGTTTTGTCCAGCTGATCGCCTGCTTCGCCCAAAGTAGCGGCTTGCTCGCCAAGTAAGGCTTGTTCCGAGTAGATGGTGGAGACCAGCTGCTGCAATGACTCCGTCAGGTGGTTGACGGCATTGTTCAATTCGCCCAGTTCGTCATTTTGTTGCGGCAACCGCACCGTCAAATCACCCCCTTTGATACGTTCAATTCCTTCACGGGTGGCTTCCAGCGGCTTGAGAATCGAGCGCCTAAATGAGATGAAGCTCAGCATCGCCAACACTGCGGCGGCCAGCAGCGCCTCGACCGACACCAATATCATGCTGCTTTGTTGCAGATCGACGGCATTTTGTTTGAGTTCGTCAAAGGTCTGATTAGAGTGCGCAAGCTTTTCGGCGGTGAGGTCGTCGATTCGCTTGGACGACACCCATATCCAGACATCGCCGAGCTTGTCCCCTTCAATGGTCACGGGGCGACTGATTTTGCGAACGCTGCTTTCGTCGAATAGGGGCTTCGATAGTGTCGTCATCGGCTCGCCGTTGAGGTCGACGAAGCGAGCGTAAACGATGTCTGGATCGCGCATGACGAGTTTTTCAAGCGTCTCCAAATGCTCCATGTCTAGCATCAGTAAAAAGTCTGGCGATACCAGCGATAGGAAGCCTGCGATGTTGCTGGTTTTCTCCTCGATAAATGCGATGTGATCGAGGCGATTTTGCTCGAAAATGTGAGAGAGCTCTTCGCTGACTGCTTCGCCCTGGGAGCGATTTGCCTTGGCCCAATTGACGCCGAACACCGCAACCTGAATGCCCTGAGTGATCAAAAAACCAATGACCACTGGCACGATAAAACGCTTGGCTAGTGACTGGTTGGTCTGGATCGAATCGCTCACGAGGTGTCTCCTTCAGTTCGCCTTATTCGGCGAATTTCTCCAGACCCATGGTGGAGAGTTTTGCATAATCGGCAAACGTGCTGGCGCCGGGTTGCGCCATCGGGACATCTTTCAATAGCGCAGGCTTTGCAAGCAGGGCCTGTTGGATTTGTGAGGCGATGGGCGCGGAAACTCGCGGATGCACCGCGATCGGGTGTGGGTTGACCTTTTGCGTGGTGTAGAACACCTCCAAGTCCGCCTGTTGGCGCTCGGTCATTTGGCGCAGCGTACGCATCACGCCGCCGCCGGCCTTAACCTGCCCTGCCAAAACGGCAAGATAAACGTTTGAGTGCGTTTTTACGTAGCGTGGTTTGATGGTTAGCTTGTGTTCGGTGGCCAGCTCGGTTCGCATCAATAACGATGCACCCAGCGCATTGGGCGCTGGAAAGGCCATTGGCTGGTTGTCGAGCTGTGACATTTCCGTGATGCCACTGTCTTTGCGCACCACCAAAATGCCGGTGAGCTGCTTGGAGTGATCGTGGATGATTGGCAAATAGCCTTGTGTCTGATTGGCCACCACCATGTGGTAGGGGTTGGCGTAAATTATGTCGAATTCACCCGCCTGAAATTGTTTCTCAAAGCTTGGAATGTCTTTGCTGTACTTGATGACGGCTTTGCGTCCTGTCGCGGCCTCGATTTCTTTGGCAATCGGTGCCCAGCGTTCACGGATCTCTACGGAGCGAAACTGGGGCACGACACCAATGGTGATCGGCGCAGCGTTGGCCCAAAGGGTGTTCCAACACAGCATGGCAAACAGGGCGGTCAGTCCCTGTAGTAGCAGGGTTTTCGAGCGAGTACTCAAATTTCTTTCATTCATTGAACTGGTTCACAAAAAGTCGCTTTCAAGAGTGGTTAACGGCGAGAGTTAGAAAAACTCAATCTATGTCATGAAAATGCAGTTCTTGCCTGCTTGTTTAGATCGCTTTTTCCATTGCGCTTTTTTGCGAGGAGCATTCTGGTAGCATTGGCAGACCGTGATAGAGGGGTGACATGTGAGCGAAAAATCTTTGGTCTTGGTCGATGGGTCGTCGTACTTATTTCGAGCATTTCATGCATTGCCTCCCTTAACCAATCCAGATGGCGAGCCGACTGGCGCCGTATATGGTGTTGTTGGCATGCTCAAGCGCTTGATCGAACAGACTCACGCTAGCCATATGGCGGTGGTGTTTGATGCAAAGGGCAAAACATTTCGTGATGATATTTACCCTGAATATAAAGCCAATCGCCCGCCCATGCCGGATGAGCTGCGGCTGCAGATTGAGCCATTGCATGAGATCGTCAGGGCTTTGGGGTTGCCGTTATTGTGCGTGCCCGGCGTCGAGGCTGATGATGTGCTCGGCACCTTGGCTGTGCAGGCTGCAGCGGATGGTCAGTCCGTTTTGATGTCTACCGGCGACAAAGACATGGCGCAATTGGTCAATGACAAAATTACACTGGTCAACACCATGTCCAACACCACGATGACCCCTGAGGGCGTTGTCGAAAAATTCGGTGTGCGCGCAGATCAAATCATTGACTATCTTGCGTTGGTGGGTGACTCGGTCGATAACATTCCCGGCGTCAACAAGTGCGGCCCAAAAACCGCGGCAAAGTGGCTGGCGCAATACGATTCAATGCAGGGTGTCATCGATCACGCAGACGAGATTAAAGGTAAAGTCGGCGAGTATTTGCGTGAGGCCATTGCCCATCTGCCGATGTCCTATCAATTGGCCACCATTAAAACCGACGTAGAACTCGAACAACCTTGGCACGCCTTAACCATCGGTGAGCCAGATCGTGAGGCATTGGAACGCCTCTATACGCGCATGAATTTCCGTACTTGGTTGCGTGAAATTAAGGGCGGCGACGCAGCGTTGCCGGAGCCCAATTCCAAACCGCGTACGGCGAGCAGTAAGCCTGCCGAGGCTGCAACGGTCGAATTGCCCACAATCGAGACACCGAAGGCACCGGCGGATATTCGCTATGAAACCGTGCTCACCCAAGCTCAGTTGGATCAGTGGATCGAGAAATTGGCCGCGGCTGAGGTGTTTGCCTTTGACACAGAGACCACCGCAATCAATTACATGCAGGCGGATATTGTCGGGGTGTCTTTCGCTGTCAATGCAGGCGAAGCGGCGTATGTGCCGGTGGCGCATATTGCGGAAGGGTCTCCACAGCAGATCAGCCTTGATGAGTTAATGGCCAAACTAAAGCCGCTATTGGAAGATCCGGCCAAACTCAAAGTGGGCCAAAACCTGAAATATGATCAGAGTGTTTTGGCGCGCGCAGGGGTAAGCTTGCGCGGCATTGCCCACGATACGATGTTGCAGAGTTATATCTTCAATTCGGCGGCGGGTCGGCACGACATGGACTCTCTTGCCAGCCGATATTTGGACGTTAAAACCGTCAAGTTTGAAGAAATCGCGGGCAAAGGTGCCAAGCAAAAGCGCTTTGACGAGATAGAGATTGATGTGGCTGCACATTATGCGGCGGAAGATGCGGATATCACCCTGCGTCTTCACCAAGCGCTCTATCCGGCGCTCGCTGAGCAAGCCGGTCCGCTGAAAATTTACACCGAAGTCGAAATGCCATTAGCCCCAGTGTTGTCTGCTGTGGAGCGCAATGGTGTCTTGGTGAGCAAGGCCTTGCTCGATGCACAGAGCGTCGAATTGGCCGAGAAAATGGCGGCACTAGAGGCCGAGGCGCACGCGGCTGCAGGCAAACCGTTTAATTTGTCTTCACCCAAGCAATTGGGCGAGCTTCTTTATGATGATCTCGGATTGCCGGTGATCGCCAAAACGCCCAAGGGCGCGCCGTCCACTTCAGAAGATGTACTGGAACGACTGGCCAATGACCATCCTGTTCCGAGATTGGTGCTCGAGTACCGCAGTGTTTCCAAATTGCGCAGCACCTATACCGAAAAATTGCCGGAGATGATAGATCCCGACACTGGTCGGGTTCATACCTCCTACCATCAGGCGGTCGCGGCGACAGGTCGTTTGAGTAGCTCAGATCCTAACCTGCAAAACATCCCCATTCGCACGCCCGAGGGACGTCGGATTCGTCAAGCCTTTATCGCCCCCGAGGGCAAAGTTCTGCTGGCCGCGGATTATTCCCAAATTGAGCTTCGCATTATGGCGCACTTGTCTGCGGATGAAGGGCTGCTAAAAGCGTTTGCCGCTGGCGAAGACATTCACAAAATGACGGCCTCAGAGGTGTTCGATACGCCGCTGATGATGGTCGATGACAACCAGCGTCGTTCTGCCAAAGCGATTAACTTTGGACTGATTTACGGTATGTCGGCCTTTGGGCTGGCCAAACAACTTGGCATTGCGCGCAGTGAGGCCCAGCGATATGTCGATCTGTATTTTGAACGTTATCCTGGGGTGCGGCGCTATATGGAAGACACTCGCGCCAAGGCTAAGACTAAAGGCTACGTCGAAACCGTGCTGGGCCGTCGGTTATATTTGCCAGACATTAATGCGCGCAATGCCGCGATGCGCCAATACGCCGAACGCACGGCGATCAATGCACCAATGCAGGGCACCGCAGCGGATATTATCAAGCTGGCGATGATCAATATTCATCCTTGGCTTGAAAGTAGTGATCTGGACGCCAAGATGATTATGCAAGTGCACGATGAATTGGTGTTTGAAGTGGCCGAGTCCGATTTGGAGGCGCTGAAGCAAGAGATTAAACCACGCATGGAGTCTGCGCTGTCACTGTCCGTGCCACTGGTGGTTGAAATGGGTGTTGGCAAAGATTGGGACGCTGCGCACTAGATTACGGGCATACACGAGGGGGCAAAGGTGGAAACACAAGTGATTGACCAGATGGGGCGGGGCCTTCGAGATCTGCGTATTTCGGTGACAGATCGTTGTAATTTTCGCTGTACCTATTGCATGCCCAAAGAGGTCTTTGGTGCCGGATATCGCTATCTCAATCGCACTGAATTATTGAGCTTTGAAGAAATCGAGCGCTTAGTGCGGATTTTCGCGGGCTATGGTGTGCGCAAAATTCGTTTTACTGGCGGTGAGCCCTTGGTGCGGCGCGATTTGGAGCAGCTCATCCGCATGGTGTTGAGTGTGCCCGGTATCGAGGATGTCTCCCTGACGAGCAATGCCTCGTTGATTACTCAAGAGCGAGCGGCCAGCTTATATGAGGCGGGTATTCGTCGCATTAATGTCAGTCTTGATGCCATGGACGATCAGACCTTTATGGCCATCAACGATGTCGGTGCATCGGTGCAAAGCGTTCTCGACGGGATTGCGGCTGCGCAGTCAGCGGGAATCGCTGGGGTCAAAGTCAATGCGGTCATCAAGCAAGGTGTCAATGAGCACGCGATTTTGCCATTGGTAGAGCAGTTTCGCGGCAGTGGCGTCATTTTGCGCTTTATCGAATTTATGGATGTCGGCAATCACAATGGTTGGGACAAATCGTCCGTGATCAGTAGCCGCGAGATTTTAAAGACCATCTCAGAGCAGCACCCACTGGAGCCCGTGGACGCCAACTATCATGGCGAGGTTGCCCAGCGTTGGCAGTATATTGATGGCGCAGGCGAAATCGGCGTAATTTCGTCCATTACTCAGCCATTTTGCGGTGGCTGTCATCGTGCGCGCTTATCGGCCATTGGGCAGTTGTTTACCTGTCTATTTGCTTCAGAGGGCACTGATTTGCGCGCATGGCTTCGCGATGGCTCAACAGACGATCAGATTGATCAGCGCTTGCGCCAGCTGTGGCAGCGCCGCGACGATCGATACTCTGAAATTCGCTTTACCGAGCCAATGGCCAACCGCCAGAAAGTCGAGATGTCTTATATCGGAGGTTAACCTGTGGGTCACACTGGGACGGTTAAAATGGCCGTTAACCTGAAACCTTAGGAAGCAAAATGTCAGAACAACCTCAATGGTTCATTCCCATGCTTGCATTTGTCGCTGGATTTATTGTGGCGGCAATTATTTTTTTGGTGCGTAACAGTAGCGGCAAGACCGCGCAGCTCACGCAAGCGCTTCGTCAGTCGCAAGAAGAGCTTCAAGCGTATCGCGAGAAGGTGGATGCCCATTTTGCCACCACCGCAGAACTGTTTCGTGAAACCACCGAGCGTTATCGCGCACTGTATGATCATCTAAGTGACGGCGCAGAATCACTCAGCAGCATGCCTGTCAAGACGGTTCCATGGTCTGAAACCGCAAAAATCAGTGATCAGTCTGAGTCAGTGGGCCTTGCGCAAGCCGACGAAACGGCCGAGAAGGCCAAGGCCACAGATACCTCCGACGCTGCAGATGAAACTGTCGCGCAAAACGATGGCGCCGACAGCACCAAAGCTGATTCAGAGCGCGGCGAAAACAAAGCCTAACCCCTGTCATTTGCTTGGCCGACCCTCGCTCGGCCAAGCGCTTAAGCTCATACTTTTGTCTAGAGCATGCAGTGCTCGCTGCGCTTTGGCGGCGAAGTGCGTTAGCATGTAGGCGTTTTGTTAAATGCTCTCGATTATGACCCCTGAAATCACGCAGCTCGTCACCGCCTACAACGCCATGGAAACCACCAAGCAACGCCATATGCTGGTGCTGGAGGCGATGGAAAACCGCAATAAAAAGTTTGGACTGCCCTCGAGCGATCAGGAGGAGGCTCTTTTGCAACGCTTGCTTAATGATCACAACCAAGCGGTGGAAGGGTTCAAGCAGGCTTCAATGGCGGCAAGAGAGCAATCACCTGAGCAGATGGCGCAGGTGATTGGCGATCTAACGGCGCTCGATCAGCAGTTAGATCAGTATCGGAGCTAGCGGCTCGCGTTCACTCCGCTTTGCTAGCCTCGTCCTCTAGCGCACGCTTTAAGCCGGGATCTAAATTCAGCGCGCGCGCCAAGTCTTCAAGCCATTGCATTTCTGCGATGGTATCGACTTTGATCGCAAGTAAAGCCGCCAAATACAACTCACTGCGCTGGGCGTCGGTTTGGGCCATGCTAGCCAGAGCCGATGCCGAGCGTGGGTTGGCAATTTCCGCTTTGACAAAATGCAGCAAATCGCTGTCGAGCTCGCCGATGGTTTCGAGGAATTGGTCGATCCGCCGCTGCTCGTCTTCATCAATGCGACCATCAGCATGCGCTGCGGCGATCATTGCCGCCAGAACGGCCTCTGGGCTGAGTGAATCCTCACTGCTGTTTGGCGCCTGTGTAGGCTGTGCCGCTGGGGCATCCGCTTGGCCTGTATCGCCTTTTTGGTAATTTTGATAGCTGCGGTACGCCAGCGTCCCGAGTGCGGCCAGTGACCCCATTTTGAGTAAGCCGCGGCCCGCCCCGGTGCCCAGTAGTAGGGCGGCGAGGCCCGCGCCAGCTGCCGCACCTTTCATGGTGCCGCCGTCGAGTTTGTCCAAACCCGCTTTTTCGCTGACGCTATCGAGTTTGCCCTTGCCTTCAGAGGCGAGTTCTTTGCCGCTTCTGAGAATGAGGTCGAGTAGTCCTTTTGTATCCATTAATTCGCCTTTAATTCTGTCGGTATGATGCAGACCGGAATCGGCTCCATCTTGTGTTTATTTGCATTGTGGTGGCGAGTGTAAATATCAAGCACTTCACGTTGACGTTCGCTTAAGGTTGCGCGGTCAAGGTTCGCGTCTTCACTGGCGGTCATCGCCCACTCCAACTCATCGTAGCTCGCGCCGAGTTGGCCTTCATCGGTGCGGTCGTCTTCCCAAAGTCCATCAGTCGGCGCGGCATCTTGAATGCCTCGCATGACGCCTAAGTGTGCTGCGATGGCGTAGACCTCAGATTTCATAAGGTCTGCAATCGGGGAAACATCGACGCCACCATCGCCGTATTTGGTGTAAAAACCGACCCCGAAGTCTTCAACCTTGTTGCCCGTGCCGCCGACGAGGCAGCGATGATGGCCTGCAAAGGTGTACAGCGTCAGCATGCGCAAGCGCGAGCGGGCATTGGCCATGGTTAGCCCATCTTGGATATCGGCGGGGAGTGCCGCTTCTAGTGCCTCAAAACTGCTGGTGAGATCTTGGGTGATCGGGGTGACATTGTCGTGCTGTTCCGCCAGCCATTGGCAATGGGCCTGGCTGAGAGAATGTTGATCTGCTTTTTGGCGAATCGGCATGGACAAGACATAGGTGGGGAGGCCGGTTTTGGCGCAAAGTGTCGAGGTAACCGCCGAGTCGATACCGCCAGAAACCCCGACGACGAAGCCTTGCAAACCACTTTGCTGGCAGTAGTCGTTGAGCCATTGAACGATATAGGTCGCAACTTTCTCGGTGTTCATTTTGTCTTGTACCTTTGGGGTTAAGATTGGAGATTAGTTTATTCGATTGAGTGTCGCTTTGCTTAGGCGAGTCTTGTGGGCGGTCGCCCTAATTCAACTGCTGATGATGCTGGCCATTCTTGCGCTGCGCTTTATGCCGCCACCGACCACGGCGTTTATGTTGCGAGCGGATCATGCGAGATATGCGTTTGTGCCAATCGAGCAGATTGCTGATTCATTGCAGCTTGCCATCATTGCTGCTGAGGATCAGCGGTTTTACCAGCACCATGGCATCGATTGGCATGCACTCAAGTCTGCAATGGATGGTGGCGCTGAACGTGGTGCCAGTACGCTTACGCAGCAGTTGTGTAAGAACCTTTTCCTCTGGGGTGGGCGCAGTTATCTGCGCAAGCTGATAGAGGCTGATTGTGCGATCAGCGCAGAATGGCTGTTACCAAAGCGCAGAATCTTAGAGTTATATATCAATGTCGCCCAATTCTCCGCTGTTGACTTCGGTGCAGAGGCTGCCGCTAGGTCAATCTTTGGTGTTTCTGCTTCTCGTCTTTCGCTGGAACAGAGTGCTACACTTGCTGCCGCACTGCCAGCGCCTGCGCAGTTTGATGCTGCCTCGCCGGGGCCACATTTGCAGCGCAGGACGCAATGGGTATTGCGGCAAATGCGACAACTTGGGCCGGATTGGCTGCAAAAATAAGGGCCACACATGGTGGCCCCAAATAAGAAGGATGAACTTCTTAGCGCTTTGAAAACTCTGGGTAGGCTTCGAGGCCACATTCTGAGATGTCGACGCCGTCGTATTCGTCCTCTTCAGAAACGCGCAGTCCCATGGTTTTGTCAAGGATGAACCAAACAAGTGAGCTGGCCACGAACACAAAGCCGAAGATCGCCGCGATGCCGATCAGCTGCGCGCTGAGTGTGGCTTCGCTGTTGTTGAAGGTCACCGCAATCAGGCCCCAGATGCCGACCACGCCGTGGACAGAGATGGCACCGACTGGGTCGTCAACTTTGAATTTGTCGACCATCAAGATGCTGACGAATACCAAGGCGCCGCCGACTGCACCGATCAAAACTGACGCTTCTGCACTTGGGCTCAGTGGGTCGGCAGTGATGGCTACCAATCCAGCCAAGACGCCGTTGAGCACCATGGTCAAATCCGCTTTCTTGAAGTAGGCACGTGACATCAACAATGCAGCAATCGCACCGCCGCAAGCGGCCATGTTGGTGTTGACGAAGACTTGTGCAACCGCATTGGCCTCGCCGACATCTGAGACTTTCAACTCTGAGCCGCCGTTAAATCCGAACCAACCCATCCACAAGATAAAGGTGCCAAGGGTGGCCAGCGGCAAGTTACAACCGGGAATTGCGTTGGCTGAACCATTTTTGTTGTATTTGCCTTTACGCGCGCCGAGTTGAAGTACTGCCGCGAGTGCTGCTGCTGCACCACACATGTGCACCACGCCAGAGCCTGCGAAATCGCTAAAACCAAGCTCTTTCAGCGGGCCACCGCCCCAGTGCCAGTAGCCTTGTACTGGATAAATGACTGCAGTCATTGGAATGACAAAGGCCAAGAAGGTCCATAGCTTCATGCGCTCGGCCACCGCGCCCGAGACAATTGACATGGCTGTGGCCACAAACACAACCTGGAAGAAGAAGTCCGAGCGCATGCTGTAATACGGTGCATCCTCTGCGCCGCTCAGTGCTGCTTCGGCAGTGTTCTCGGCACCGATGCCGAAGCCGAAGTTTGGAATCCAGCCGGTGTTTTCACCGGGGTACATGATGCTGTAGCCCATCAATAGGAACATCACACAGGACAGCGCAAACAGCACCACGTTTTTGGTGAGTATTTCGGCTGTGTTTTTGGCTCGAACAAGTCCTGCTTCCAGCATGGCAAAGCCCGCTGCCATCCACATGACCAGTGCGCCAGAGACTAAAAAGTAAAAGGTATCTAATGCGTAGGATAAATCGCTAACCATGGTTTTTCTCCTGTCTTAAAGCGCGGTTTCGCCGGTCTCGCCGGTGCGGATACGAACGACGTGTTCAATGGGGCTGACAAAGATCTTGCCGTCGCCAATCGCATTGCTGCAGGCAGTGCTTTGGATCAGCTCGACGATCTCATCGCAGACGTTGTCATCGACGCCGATCTGCAGTTGAACCTTGGGCACGAAATGTATTTGGTATTCAGCGCCGCGATAGAGCTCGGCGTGACCCTTTTGGCGTCCGTAGCCTTTGACCTCGGTGACCGTCATGCCGACGACACCTTTCTCGGCCAGCGCTTCACGGACGCTGTCGAGCTTGTGGGGTTTAATGATGGCAGTTATCAGTTTCATATCTGATCTCGTGTTGAAAGATTCGAGAACGATATTTCACGTGCTGTGCCAAAAATAATAATCAATTAAAACAATGGTTTGCGTTGGTTGGTGGGTTGGTAGTGCACCGAAAAAGTGCAGTGGTGCGCCCCAATTTAGCGCGCTTCACTTTTCGTGGCATTGCACCGAGTGCATTTGTAGACCGTGACCAATTTGCCCTGTTTGACATCAAATTGCTTGGCCTTGTCGACCTTCCATTTGTGAAAGCCACTGCGGCACAAGGTTGCGCCCTTGTGCTTCTGCGCTGGAGTTTTGCGTTCGAACTTTACAACGTCGCCCATAAGCCTGAGTGTCATCTGAGGGGGATAGCCATTATAATGCGCGCTTCTCAAAGGAAATGGTTATGAGTCGAGTCACATTAACCGGTATCACCACCACGGGTATTCCGCACCTAGGTAACTATGTTGGCGCGATCCGCCCAGCGATTGCGGCATCTAACGCCTCAAGCGATGCATGCTTTTTATTTTTGGCCGATTATCACGCCTTGATCAAAGCCAGCGACCCGAAGGTAATTCAAGCGTCACGCACAGAAATTGCGGCAACCTGGCTGGCCTGTGGTTTGGATCCCGAAAAAGTGGTGTTCTACCGCCAGAGCGATATTCCAGAAATTCCCCAACTGACGTGGCTATTGACTTGTGTTTGCGCCAAGGGGTTGATGAATCGAGCGCATGCTTATAAAGCGGCTGTGCAAGACAACATCGATGCGGGCAATGACGAAGACAAGGCCATCACGATGGGGTTGTTCAGCTATCCGATTTTGATGGCGGCGGACATATTGATGTTCCGTGGTACGCATGTGCCGGTTGGGCGCGATCAAATCCAGCATATCGAGATGGCAGCGGATTTGGCGCAGCGCTTTAATCATATTTACGGTGAGGGGTTGATGACGGTGCCCGAAGCGGTGGTGGATGACAATATGCCACTGTTGACAGGGCTGGATGGGCGCAAGATGAGCAAGTCTTATGGCAATACCATTCCGCTGTTTGACACCGAGAAAAAGCTGCGCAAGGCGGTGAACAAAATCGTCACCAATTCATTGGAGCCGGGCGAGCCCAAAGACCCCGATACTTCGACATTGTTTGAGATCTATTCGGCGTTTGCCAATGCCGAGGAAATCGCCAATATTCGTCAGGCCTATGCTGATGGGATTGCTTGGGGGGAGATGAAAGGCGTTTTGTTTGAGAAGATCAATGCTGAGCTTGCAGAGCCTCGTGAGCGGTATGCAGAAATCATGGCCAATCCGTCTCAGATCGAGGATGCGCTGCAGCATGGTGCACAAAAGGCTCGAGCGGTGTCTAAGCCTTACATCGAGGAGCTTCGCAACGCAGTTGGCATTGCTTAGATGCTTCTAATATAGGGCTTAGACTTGGTTCACGAAACGTGAATTCTAGAGCTGAAAAAGCGCATCGGTAGCCGATAGGCAGGCCATGCGCTTTTTTTTATGGGTTTCAATATCATTACTCGCAGCATGCGGCGGCGGGTCATCAGGATCGAGCGGCAAGTCCGTGTTGCTCGGCGATGATCTCTATGCGGTCGAATCGGTATTTGCACTGCCAGAGTTGCAACAGTTGTATTGGCCGGTATGGATGGCAAAAATTGCATCTTTTGCGCCCGACAGCCACATGGCGGGGTCTCGCGATCGTTGCCAGTCTGGGTCTGCCGCTTATAAGGCGATTTACGCGGGTCAGGAGCTCAGGCTCTACAACTGCTTATATCAAGGCGTCTCATACAGCGGAGCAGTCAAGCTTACTGTGGGTGCGTTTGATGCGGGTGTAGCGATAAAGACAGATGACTTATTGATGTCAACGCTCAATGGCCAAGTCAAAGTGATGGGGCAAATTGTGGTGACCGCATATGAGGGCGCTCGATACTCGGTGAATTCCTCTTCGGCGATTGTCGATGTTGAAGGAACAGTCTTTAGGCACAGTGATTTCAAGGTCCACTGGGTTGACACTGAGTTAATGCAGTTTGCCTACGATGGTCGCTTGCAAGCCTCAGATGGACGTTACCGTCAGTACCTAACGAATCGCTGGATGCGCTTTGACGGTTCGACCTTGCTCTCCGGTGATATCCGCTGGGTGGATCACGTTGGCGACGATGGCGCATTGCGTGTCGATGAAGGGACGCTGATCAAATCGACCTCCGGAATCGAATCGCCGACGAGGCAGTATTTCTCGGCAGCTGAGCTTGGAGTGCCATTTTGGGAAGTCAATTTTTAAAGTAATCGTCCAGTGTATCCCACACGTCTTGCAGGCCGTCTTTGCTCAGTGCTGAAAAGGTTTGCACCGTTGCCTCGATACCATGCTTTTCGAGCGTCTTGGCGGTGGACATTAGGGTTTTGTTGGCTTGACTACGGCTGAGCTTGTCGGCCTTGGTCAGTACGAAGTGCAGATTTACTGACTCTGGCAAAATTTCGATCATCGACCAATCATGTGGAGTCAGCGGATGGCGTATGTCCATCAGAATGAATACTGCTTTGAGTGATTGGCGCTCCAGCAAGTACTGCGTTAGCGTCTTTTGCCAAGCCTTTGCCATCGCCTCAGGTACTTTGGCATATCCATAGCCTGGTAGGTCGATCAAATAGCGCTCAGTGTCTAATTCAAAGCAGTTTATCTCACGTGTCCGTCCGGGTGTTTTACTGGTGCGCGCCAGTTTGCGCTGTTGTGTGATGGTGTTTAGCGCTGTCGATTTTCCGGCGTTGGAGCGACCGGCAAAAGCCACTTCAGTGCTGCAATCAGGCAATTGCGACAACGCCGTCGCGCCAAGGATGAACTTTGCCTGATGGTAAAGATTTGACATTGCTAAACTCTAGTTGAAATCACGTGTTAAAATACCACGTTGTTCGTTGAGTCTGTATTTGAATTGGGTGGCAATCCACATACAGATTGGGTCGAGCCAATCATTGCAAATAGATTTTTATGATTTATCGGAGCAAATAGTTGTGAAGCTTGGAAATATCTTGTTCGTCGCAGCGATGCTAGTCGCGCCATTTACCGTCAGTGCGGGTGGTGATGTAGAGGCTGGTAAAGTTAAAGCCGCAGTGTGTGCGGGCTGTCACGGTGCCGATGGCAATTCGCCTTCGTCGGGCTTCCCTTCATTGGCCGGGCAGCATGCAGACTACATTGCAAAACAGCTCGCCGACTATAAATCTGGCGCGCGCGCTAACGGCATAATGCAGGGCCAAGCGGCCGGTTTGTCTGAAGAAGACATGGCTGATTTAGGCGCCTATTTTGCCTCACAAACTGCCAAGCAGGGTGTAGCGGCTGAAGACAACATTCAAAAGGGCGAAGATATTTTCCGCGGCGGCATTGCGGGCACGAATATTCCGGCCTGTATCGGTTGTCACGGCGCAAACGGCGCAGGCATGATCGGTGCGGGATACCCAGCGCTCGCGGGTCAGTACAAAGAGTATACCGTTGCTCAGCTTCAGGCGTTCCGCTCAGGTGCTCGTGCTAACGACAATGCCGCCATGATGCGCACCATTGCAGAGCGTATGACAGATGCCGAAATGGAAGCTGTCGCTAACTACATCCAAGGCCTGTACTAGCCTTGATTTCTCCCCAGAAGTCATCACGTTGATACAGAGAACTAAGGCGAGCCAATGCTCGCCTTTTGTTTAACTTTGGGAGCGTAAACTTATGCAAAAGGTTCTGAGAAAATCCTTCCTCGTCCTCAGCTCCATGAGCTTTGCGATTTCACTGCTGATTGTCATCAGTGTTGCCTCTGCTATTGGCACCATCCTGCAGCAAAACCAGACTTTCGTGGCGTATGCCGATAAATTTGGCGGCTTCTGGACAGATTTTTTCGTGTTTATGGGCCTGACCAATCTTTATGCAACAGGTTGGTTTTTGGTGGTGATGGCGATGTTGTTGATCTCAACTTCTACCTGTTTAACACGCCAAACGCCAGGAATGCTCAAAGAAATCCGCAGTTGGCGATTTAACGTCCAAAAAGCATCTTTCCCGCGCTACCGTCAGCATGTGACATTTGATGCGCCCAAAGATCTAGACGGCTCTGTTGCCCTGAGCCAGCGCGTGCTCAAAACCGCAGGTTACGAAACCAAAGCGGAACAACAACCTGATGCGATGTTGGTTTCGGCCAAAAAAGGTCGCTGGAATCGCATGGGCTATATCGGCACTCACTTGGGTATTGTGGTGATCTGTATTGGGGGGTTGATGGACTCCTCGGTGCATGTGTCGATGGCAGAGCGCTTTGGTTTTGTGACGGCGGAAACTCGAAATTTGCGCTTGAGCGAAATTGAACAGGAGAGTTGGTTGCCGAACTGGAATCCGAGTTTCCGCGCGACATTAAACTTGCCCGAGGGTGTCACGTCGAATGCGGCGTTTTTGCCCTCTGGCGAAGGCTATTTGGTGCAACCATTGCCTTTTAAAATTGAGCTGATTGACTTCAGAACGCAGCACTATCCTTCTGGGCCACCAAAGTCTTTTGATAGTGAGCTTCGAATTATCGATGAATCTGCGAGCCCGAGTGAATTCGCCACTGTGATCTCGGTGAATCATCCGCTCACGTATCGCGGTATCACGGTGTATCAAAGTAGCTTTGAAGACGGCGGCTCAAACCTAAAGATTGATGCGCTTCCCATCTATGGTGGCGAGAAGATTTCATTTGAAGGCGAGGTAAAAACCGAGCGTGAATGGGTCGAGGGTAGCACCATCGAGTTTGATGATTTTCGCCTGTTTAACATCAATCCGCTTCAGGTCGATGAAGAGACGATAGAAGAGCGCAATTTTGGGCCGAATTTTACTTATAAGATTCGCCAAAAGGACGGTAGTGCACGCGAATACGTCACTTACATGCAGCCGGTTCCGATGCAAGGAATCCCGGTCATTCTCGGCGGTATGCGTCAGACGCAGCGGGAAGAGTTTAGCTATGTGCAAATTCCGGCAGATCGCTTGGGATCACCGTTAGGGTTTATGACGCTCTACAATCATCTCGCCGATCGCACATTGAGGGATCAAGTGCTGGTCGACGCGGCAAACGCAATGCGGCCAAATGATAGCGATGAAGATCAGGCTCGATTGGTGGCCTCACTCGATAGCCTTGTCGAGCAAGTCCTTGAAGGTGGTTTGGCGCGTGTCGCCGAAAACATTGAGCGCTCTGTGCCTGAGGCACAAAGAGAGACCATGTTCCAAACCTTATCGGATTTAGCGTTTACAGTATTTGCACAGGCTTACGCCAATTCAGGTGTGATGGATGAACTGCCCGCCGGCATTGATGAGTCAATGTGGCTTGAACGTGCCTTATTTGCGGCCAGCGGCATGCAGCTTTATGGTGCAACGCACTTTTTCCAGCTCACAGGCTTTGATCAAGTTCAGGCTTCCGGATTGCAAATTGTGCGGGCGCCGGGCACAGGTCTTGTGTATTTAGGCTGCGCACTGCTGACACTTGGGGTGTTTGCGATGTTTTACAGTCATCAACGTCGAATTTGGGTAAGGTTTGAGCCTCAAGAAAATGGGGTTTCAATCATGGCGGCGGGCAGTGATGTGAGGCGTGCAGCAGACTTTGAAACTGAATTTCAAACGGTCACAAACGTGATCCGTAAACAATTGATGTAGGGCAGCATATGTCTATCACAGAACAAGATTTGTTAAATAAGCTCGAAGGCGACTCCAAGTTCAATTTTAAGTTGGTGGGTTGGCTGGCCTTAGTCGCGATTGCGGTTGGCTTGGTGTTTTGGCAATACGGCGCGAAATTCGACGTCTATGAGACCGCTATCCTTGTAGGAACCGGTGTGGGTGTCGCGTGGATCGGTGCTGTTTGGCCCGCGATGGGTCGCTATATTGTCGCGGTTGCATTGATTAGCTTGGCTGCCATCAATATCTACGACGGAAGCCTCGCCAATGGCGAGACCAAGTTCTTCTTGAAATACCTAATCTCCAGCCAGTCTGCAGTGATGTGGATGTCCGCGCTGTTTGTGATGTCGATTGTGGCTTACGGTGTAGGCTATGTATCGTCTTTCACGCAGAAAGTTGGCAGTGCACTGGTTTGGGCTGGCGCTGGCGCCGGTTTAGTTGGCTTGATGGTGCGCTGGCACGAGTCCTACCTTATCCATCCTGATGTCGGTTACATTCCTGTTTCAAATCTTTACGAGGTCTTCATCCTCTTTGCGGTGATTACCAGTATTCTTTATCTGTTCTATGAAAGGCGCTACCAGAATCGAAATCTAGGCTTTTTTGTAATGCTGGTCGTTGGCGCTGCAATCGGCTTTTTGCTGTGGTACCACTTTAGCCGTGGTGCTTCAGAAATCCGCCCATTGGTGCCTGCCTTGCAAAGTTATTGGATGAAGATTCACGTTCCAGCAAATTTTGTCGGGTATGGTGCGTTTGCGCTCGCTGCAATGGTCGGCGTGGCTTATTTGATTTTTGACGGCTCCAAGCGTGCAATCGCGCAAAAGTTCGATATGCAGATGCTAGACGATTTGATGTACCGCTCAATTGCATTGGGGTTTGCATTCTTTACTTTGGCCACCATACTGGGTGCGCTGTGGGCCGCTGAAGCATGGGGTGGATATTGGTCGTGGGACCCCAAGGAAACATGGGCTTTGATTGTCTGGTTAAATTATGCCGCATGGCTTCATTTGCGCCTGACAAAGGGCTGGCGTGGTAGTGTGATGGCTTGGTGGTCAATCATCGGTCTGTTCGTCACCCTGTTTGCATTTTTGGGTGTGAATATGTTTTTGTCCGGGCTGCATTCATACGGCAGCTTATAACAAATTAGATAAAGGAAAAATGATGTTAAAACGAGCACTAGCAACAATCTCTGCGACGCTAATGATGGCCACAGTCGCTTGTGCGGCAGACGACTATCAACTCACTGGCAAACCCTCGACTCAGCGTGATGATGGTAAAATTGAGGTGGTTGAGTTCTTTTGGTACGGGTGTCCTCATTGCTTCTCGTTTGAACCATATCTTGCGGAATGGGAAGAGAGCTTGGCAGAGGACGTTGTTATACGCCGTGAGGCACCTGATCTCAACTCTAGCTGGAAACCCCATTCACAGGCCTTCTATGCCGCCGAACTTATGGGTGTATCGCATCTAATGCATAAGCCTCTGTTCGACGCCATCCATAAAGAGAAGCAGCCGCTACGTACATTAGAGTCGATTGGAAGCTTCGTTGAAACATTGGGCATCGATAAGGAAAAATTTCTATCAACCGCTAAGTCCTTCGCGGTAGAAGGGCGTATTTCGCAAGCTCGTAAGCTGGCAATCCAATACGGATTGACCGGCGTTCCAGCGGTGGTAGTGAACGGAAAATACCGTACTTCTGCCTCGTTTGCGGGTGGTAATGAAAAATGGACAGCTGTCATTGATCGCTTAGTGGAACAAGAGCGCAACAACTAAGCATTCAGCGGCAATTAAATCGAACCCTGGCAGTGTGCCGGGGTTTTTTTGTTTCAGCCGATCTAGATTGGCACGGACCAAGCTAGAGTGGCTATCCACACTCAATGGCAAAGAGTAGAGCAATATGATTGAACAAGCGTATGAGCAATTAAGTCAGTACGAGTATATGGACGATGAGCAGCTGGACTATTTCCGTCAGCGATTGATTGAAATGCGAGAGACCTTGCAAGCACGCATGACCTCTGCAGTCGATCGCCGTGAAAGACTGGCTGACGAAGCGGATCAAGCGACGCAAGATGAAAGTTACTGGATGTCCGTCCACCTAAAAGAGCGCGATGGCAAAATGCTGATGGACGTTGAAAAGGCCATTCGCAAGCTCAATACCGGCGATTATGGGTATTGTGACGAGACTGGCGAAGAGATTGGTTTGAAGCGATTGATTGCCAACCCTGCTGCAGCATTGTCGGCAGAAGCAATGGAGCGCCGAGAAAGAATTCAGAAGATTCACGCTTAAAAACAAACGCTTAGGCGGACGTTCTAAAAAATTCAAAAATATACTGTTCTTTTTGACAGTACTGTACTAAATTACAGTAAAGCGAAGGAGAACAGTATGTACCGCCACTTGCACCAATTTAGCCTTATTATCGTCGCCGCCTCATTGCCGGAACTTATGGTCGGTTTGCAAGGTAGCGTGATCTCGGGATCGATTGCAGATTTTGCATTTGCGACCAGTGCCGCAGCAGCCATGCTTGGTTTGGTGTTCAAATGCAAAAACGTTAAAATCGTACTGCCTGCGCTGGTCGTTGGCCTGCTCCATGTGGTGCAGCCTCTACTCGAAGTTTTGATGATCGCTGCGATGCTGCAAGTCCTTGCCATCGCCATGCGCATCGCCAAGCCGCAATCGACATTTGGGCTGGTTCACAATTCAGTTGCGACGCTTGTCACATACTTTATTTTCAAACAAATCCTCACGATCGGGTTTGGATATCTTCACCTTAGTGTATGGGCGTTCACAGCGCTGTATTTGTTCACAATTTTAGGAGCTATTGCCTTGGTTTTGAACGTCTCCCACACCACACCACCTACAGCGGTGTGGCGCCCAGCACGCTCTTTTTAAATCAAAAAGAGCGTTGCCAACCCTAAGAAGCTCAAGAATCCAACCACATCGGTGACCGTTGTTAAGATCACTGCGCCAGAGAGCGCAGGGTCACTGCCGAATTTCTTCAACAACAACGGAATGCTCACACCCGCTAGGCTTGCAATCGACAGGTTTAGCGCAATTGCCGCAGCTATGACGAGTCCAAGCGCTAGGTCGCTAAACCAAACCATCGCCAGCAGCCCAATTGCACACGCCCATAGAAGGCCGTTAAAGAGCCCGACTGAGACTTCCTTGCGCAATAGGGCGAAAACATTGGAGCCATGTAATTGGCCAGTGGAAATCCCTCGAATGGTCAAAGTTAGCGTTTGACTGCCCGAAATGCCGCCCATCGAGGCGACGATTGGCATCAGCACGGCAAGTGCCACGAGCTGCTCAATAGTGCCGCTGAAAACGTCGATCACCCATGCTGCGAGGATGGCGGTTAAAAGGTTGATACCCAGCCAAACCGCACGACGTTTGGCACTAGATACAGCGGGCGCAAAGAGATCTTCTTCGCCATCCATGCCGACCCGGGCGAAAAGTGCCTCGTCAGCTTGTTCGCGAATGATGTCAACCACGTCATCAATTGTAATTCGACCGAGCAATGAGCCTTGTTCATCCAGCACCGGTACTGAAATTAAATCATGGCGCTCAAACAAGCGAGCGACATCGTCCTCATGCCATCTGGCACCGACGGTGTCAAAATCGCGAAGAATGATTTCGTCGACTAAGGTATCGATTGGTTTTAATAGCAATTGTTCCAGTTTAAGAACGCCAATGAACTCTCCGTCAGCATCAATGACCATTAAGCAATCGGTGTGATCCGGTAGTTCGCCTTTTCGGCGCAGAAAACGTTGAACGACCTCTAGGGTGACGCCGGCCTTGACCACGATGGCGTCGTAACGCATCAATCGCCCTGCGTCGTCATCGTCAAATTGCATATTTGATTCGAATTGAACCCTGACGGCGTCATCCAAGCTATCGATAATCGATTGCGAGGTCTCGTCAGACAGCGGCTCAAGGAGCTCGATAAGGTCGTCTGCGTCAAGGTCTTGCGCAGCCTGGGCAAGTTCCTCAGGGTCCATGTCAGCGACCAACGATGAGCGAACTTCTTCCGAAAGCTCTACAAGGACTTCGCCATCATATTCTTTTGGGATGCGCTCCCATATGGGCGTGCGAATTTCGCGAGGCAATCCCTCGATCAGGGATGCAAGGTCGGCGGGGTGTGAGGTGCGCAGTAATTCATCTAAGCGTTCAAATTGCCCAGTTTTGTAGAACTCAATAACGTCATCTTGACGAATTTCGTAGGAAATAGTGGTCTCAGTGCTCACGGCGCGCCCTAACCAAAGTTAATCCGTCATTGTATAAGAAAGCGGGTCGAATTGTTTGTGGACGCTACGTTGAGGTACAGAGTTTGGGCGATGAGCCGCCGCAGAGTGCGGTCGGCTGGTTGTCTAGGTTGATGTTATGCGGCTGAAGATTCGTTGGCTTCTTCTACGCTGCCGCCGTTAGCCTCGATTTCAGCCACTTCCATGGCGTGAGAAATCCATTTGTCGGCCAATTCAACCACCTTGCCAATTTGTGGCTTCGCAAGCTGCTCGTTGGCACCCACTTTTTCGCCTTTCTTTCGGTTGTCATCCGAGATCAGTGAGCTGAACAAAATTACAGGAATGTCCTTGGTGCGCGGGTCGGATTTGATGTTGCGTGTCAAGGCGAGTCCGTCCATCAATGGCATTTCGATGTCGGTGACCACAACATCTGGTTTTAAGCCCTGTTTGAGGTCGTTTTGAATCATCTCCCAGCATTCCGCACCATTGGAGAATGCCGTGAGGTTGGTGTAGCCGCTGGTGCGAAGTGTGAGGGCAATTGATTTACGGATAGACGCGGAATCGTCTGCAATAAATACACGATGACGTGGACGGTCAACTTGGAACTCGGTCACGCCGACTTTCTCAGCAGACGACATGGTTTTGAATAACTTGGCGTAAATTGATTCAAAGTCGAGCATGGGGATCAAGCGATCATTGAGTTTCAAAATGCCAGTAACCTGTGCAGAGGAGGAGCCCTCGGTGGCGCCTTGTACTTCAGGCATCGGTTGAATCTGGTTCCAGCTGGCTCGGAAAATTTGCTCAACCCCTTCAACCAAAAAGGCCGATCTTGCTTCACTGAATTCAGTCACAATCACGCAGTGCTTACGTCGATCAGTGATCTTCATTTCTATTTCGAAGAAGTTGTGCAGGCTGATTAAGGGAAGCGTCGAACCGCGTAGGCTGATCATGCCAAGCATCGCAGGGGGTTGATCCGGGCAGCTCGTCACCTCGGTGGGCGTAATAATCTCGCGAACCTTTGCCACGTTGACGCCATATGACTCTTCGCCCAACTTAAACAGAAGGACCTCAAATTCATTGGTGCCTGATTCGAGAAGAATGCCACTATCGTTCGGTGCTTTTGCCATAGCCTTGCCATTAGTTTTGGTGTTGATGTCCTGTTATTAGCGGCGGGCAAAATCCCAACTTAAGCCGCTCTGATCTGTTGTGAATACTGTGTCAATCAAATTGATGATCTCAGGCTACTGAAGTACGAAGGTAGCGGTCATTCGAGTATCACCTCGGAAAAAGGTAAGTGCTTTTTGTTGATTAGGACGCAATGTCCGCAAGATAGCAAGTGCTTGGCTTGGGTTGCTGACGCTGCGCTGGTCGATGCTGGTGATCAAATCTCCGGGTTCAAGCCCGGCGAGGTCAGCGGCTGAACCAATTCGTATATTCTCGATCAGTGCTCCATTTTGATTCGGCAAATCCAGCATTTGGCGCAATCGTGGTGTAGCTTCGCGAAGCGTAACTCCGAGCTTGCCCCGCTTGACTTGTCCGTGGCGCTTTAGGTCATCGACGACTTGCAAAACAAGGTTGATTGGTACGGCAAATCCAATTCCGACATTGCCGCCAGAGGGGCCTATGATTGCGGTGTTGATGCCGATAAGCTGGCCTTGCAGGTTTACCAAAGCGCCACCTGAGTTTCCCGGGTTGATGGCGGCATCGGTTTGAATGAAGCCAGCAATATTTTCCAAGCTGGTCTCGTTGCGATTTAGAGCGCTGATGATGCCGCTGGTAACTGTTTGACCAATGCCGAATGGATTGCCAATGGCGACCACGAAGTCGCCGACCTCGGCGTCGTCGGAATCGCCTGCCCGCAGCGCATGCGTCAGCGGTCGGTTGACGCGAAGTAGCGCAATGTCAGTTTCACGATCACTACCGACGATGGATGCATTGAGTGTCTCCCCATCTTGGAAGTTGACAGAGATTTCTTGCGAGTTTTGCACTACATGATGATTGGTGACGATCAATCCGTTGTCCGCATCGATTACCACACCGCTGCCAAGGCTTTGGGTTGGTCGGTAAACACGGCGGCCGCCAAAGAATTGTCCGAAAAACGGGTCCCGGCTAAGGGGTGTAATGGCGGTCTCGACGCCACGAGTTGATATGTTGACAACGGCAGGGGTTACAGACTTGAGCATTGGCGCAAGGCTTTGTTGTGCCATGATCTCAGCTGGGATATTTCCGGCCAGTGCGAGGGGGGCAAATAGCCCCCAAAACATAAACGCTCGGAAAAGCACGTATTCTCCTAATCAGATAATTCGACGGTGATAAATCGGCGATTACCCTCTCTGACCAGAAGAACAGCGATGGGCTTTTCCGTAGGTGCATCAGAAACTGCATCTTCTAAATCTTTCGCGGAGTTGAGTTTTACGCGATTAAATCGAAGTAATACATCGCCAACTTTAATATCTGCATAGAAAGCAGGTGAATTTTCAGCAACTTCTGAAACCAGTAGTCCTGACTCTAAATCGAGCTCAATCTTTTGTTCGTCATTGAGTTCAGAAACGTTAACGCCAAATGAATTAAATTCGGGTTTCTGGTTTAGATTGTTCGCAAGAAGATTTTGATACTTATCTTCAGTCAATTCTCCAAGTTCAATTTGGATTTCGCGAGTGTCGCCATCGCGTAATATTTCGAGTGTCACGTTCTTGCCAACGGGCGTGGCACCGACAATCCTTGGTAGATCATTTGATGACGCGACTTCTTTGCCGTCAAACTTCAAGATGATGTCGCCAACCTCTAGTTCAGATTCATCCGAAGGTCCGCCGACTACGATGTCGGCGACTAGGGCGCCACGCTGACGATCCATGTCGAACGACTCTGCTAGTTTCTCTGATACAGGCTGAATGGTGACGCCGAGCCAGCCCCGACTGACATAGCCTTGGCGTTTCAATTGCTCGACGACTTGGCTGACTACATTTGAGGGGATTGCAAATGATAACCCCATAAAGCCGCCTGAGCGGGTGTAAATCTGTGAGTTAACCCCGACAACATGCCCAGATAGATCAAATAGAGGGCCTCCTGAGTTTCCGGGATTTACGGCGACGTCGGTCTGGATAAACGGTACATAGCTATCGCCGGGCATTTCGCGAGCCAGTGCAGACACAATCCCTTTTGTAGCACTGTAATCGAAAACACCAAATGGTGAACCAATTGCGAGAACCCACTGTCCCACTTTTAGGTTATCGGAGTCCCCGAGTTTTACGTAATCAAGATCAGTTTTATTGATTTTCACTAATGCAACATCTGTCCTGGTATCCAAGCCAATCAATGCGCCTTCGACTTCTGTGTCGTCAGGAAATTGAACGGTTATTTTGTCACCACCTTCAACGACGTGAGCATTCGTCACAATAAATCCGTCATCACTGATTACAAACCCAGATCCGACCCCTTCTCCGCCAAATGGTGGGCTACCTGGCGCATTTTCAAAGAATTTTCTTAATGAATCAGGCATGGAATCTGGAACAACCATTTGATTTGATGGTTTTCCTTCGGTTTCGATGGTAATCTTGACCACGGCTGAGCCGACGGATTCGACCAATGCGCTGAAATCAGGGAATTGCTCGTCTGCGTGAGAGAGCGTGCTGGCCAAACTGAGGAATGTCCCAAAAGCAATAATCATGAATAGCTTGGCGGGATTTACTAGGCGGTGGTTCATATTGAGCATCGTTTACCTCAACAAAATAATTGCATAAATAGCTGATATTGATTGCAACAGTCTACGCCCTTCCAAGGGGTAAAGGCAGGTAAAACAATGTGTTCCGGAGAGTAAAAGTTCAAGGGAGTTGACGATAAATGGACGTACTGTTGATAGAGGACGATGTTGATGCGGCGAAAGCCCTCCGGCAGAGCCTCAATCGCGTCGGTAATGGCGGCGAATTCAAATTAGATATAGCGTACAACGGAGAAGACGGCCTTCGTAAGGGTAAGAAGAATGCCTATGACGTCATTATAGTGGACCGGATGTTGCCGGAATTGGATGGCTTGGAGGTCATTGCACGCTTGCGTCAAGCAGGTGTCATGACACCTACTTTGGTACTCAGCGCACTCGAATCATTGGAAGATCGTGTCGCCGGGTTAAAAGCAGGTGCAGACGACTATGTCCCCAAGCCTTATGAGCTTATCGAATTGGTAGCGAGGATGCGGGCACTTAGGCGCCGTGCGACCCCTTCGGAGCAGTCGATGATCTTACGTTGTGGAGATTTGGTCATCGATTTGCTTCGCCAGTCAGTTGCACGAGGCGATATGCACATCGACTTGCAGCCGAAAGAGTTTCGATTGCTCGAATACCTCATGCGCCATTCAGGCCAGATCGTAACGCGCGGCATGCTGTTAGAGCATGTGTGGGGCTATGAGTTTGATCCGCACACCAACGTGATTGACGTGCAAATTTCGCGATTAAGGGCGAAAATTGACAAAGATTTCGAATATCCCTTGCTGCAAACCGTCAGAGGTCAGGGATATCGATTGACTGCTGGGCCTAGCTACATTCGTTAGTTATGCTTGGCAAAAAGTTCAGCCCCAGCTCTGGGGCTGTCTCTTGGCGATGGTTTAAATGGCAGCTCTACGCGGTCCTGATGATTGCCCCATTACTGTTGGTGTCTGCCTACATATATGCGCACTGGCTGACCGACACGCTCCCTTCTGATACGGCATTTCAAGTTAAGGTTCACTGGCTCGGGCTGGGTGCTGCCCTCGGGCTCGTTGGATGGTATTTTGCAATGCGTCGTCTCAACGCAAAGCTGAAGCAGGTTGCCGTTAGCGTAGATCTTCATCAGCGCGTACTGAGCCGTATCAGCACGCAGAAATTTGACAGCTTCGGCGCGAAAGTGGCCCACGATCTGAAGCGTCCATTGGCTAGTTTGGTGGATCAAACCACCTTGGCACTGTTGGAAGAAAACCCCTCTCGTCGCTCGACTCAGCTCGAGCAAATCAAGCGCGATACCGTTGCGCTAGGCAAGACGTTCGACGCTATCTTGGATATTCATCGATACCAAGCCAAGCAAGTGAGGCCGGAGCTAAAACCGGTCGAGTTGTTGCCACTGTGTATCGAATTGAAGTCAGTCTATGACGATGTCTTGCAAGCTAACAAGATGCTACTTGGGATTGATGTTAAGCAGACCTTGACGGTGTTGGGCAACGCCAGTCTTTTAGTGCGGGCGTTGAGTAACTTAATCGAAAATTGCATTCATCACTGCCCGGCCGGGACTTGCGTTGAACTCGTGGTGTTTGAATCGAAAAATCGTGCGGTGATCGGCGTTCGTGATGACGGCAACGGTATCGATGAAGGCAGTATTGATTTGATTTTTGAGCAGTTTGTCAGCCTAGAGTCTTGCCGACAAACCGAAGGCAATGGTTTGGGTTTGAGTATGGTCAAAGCGGTGGTTGAGCTGATGAATGGCGACATAAAAGTCGAGAACCGTGTGCCGCGTGGTGTGCAGTTTTTGATGTCATTCCCGATCTTGCGCTAGCCAGCGTTCTATTGAGGGCGCACTGAGCTTTAGGCAACAAATGCGTCCCGAGTTCGCAGTAGGATTGGTAAAGCTAATATAAACATTGTCTGAATTATCTTTGGCCATTGCCGGGTAGCCGTAGCTCTCGCTGGGATGCGACAGTAAGCGTTTGAGTGGTTGCCAATGCCCACCGGAGTACCAACCCAAGGCGAGACAGCGCCGGTCGGTTTCGGAATCGTTGTAAACGCATAGCGCTGTATCGCGCCAGGCTATGGCATCTGCAGCAGTCGCAGGACTGGGGAGCGAGGTCGCCATGACTGGGCTCCAGGTTTGTCCGGCGTCTGAAGACTCTGCGCTGAGGATGCGCTTGGGTGGAAAGCCATTGTTACGCATCAAGCAAACGAGTTTGTTTTCCACGTCAACCAAGGTCGGTTGGATAGCGAGCATCGCTGTAAGCGGAGGCTGTGCTTTCCAACTGCCATCGTCACAGCGTTCAAAAATTTGCGAGTATCCCAAGTGATCAGAGTAAAGCGGCAACAGAACTTTGCCTTGGCAAACCAGGGGTGAATAGCGTGTTTGCCAGCCGTCCTGCAAAGTGATTGGGTGGCTGTGTTTGGGGTAGAGCCAGTAGGGTGCCGCGTCGTGCTTGCCACTACAAACATCGGCTTGGTGTTGGGCAAAGTGTTTGGCAAACCAACCAATGGCCAGTGATAGTGGGCGTCTCATCAAGCTCCGATCCAGATTGAGTCGGATCTCTTGTTCATGGCGTCGTCTGCCGATCACCCATGGTGTCGAAAAAGACGCCGGCCAGAGCAGACGAAAATTTTGCCAAAAGCGCTGCTTAAATTGCTCAGGGTAATCAGGATCAAAAACCAAGTTTAAGTCTGTAGCAGATTGCCACTGCCACTGATCATCGGCCCAAATAGCGTCAATTTGCGCTGCGACGGCGGAGGCCCAAGTTTTGTTGGCTATTCGATGGAAGAAAACGGTGAGTTTGTCATTATCTATCCAAAGCACAGGGTTAATGTCGGCTTGCCCGGGGGTGTTGTGAATCACAACTGGCTTGTCCCAGTGCTCACCATCATCTGATTGGCTAAAACACAAATGCACATCCGGACGGTTGCGCTCACCAGTGCCCTTAAACCATACGCAGCCCAAGCGCCCGTTGGGCAGATAGGCAATAGACGAGCCGTGCAGATGCAAGTCCTCCGCTTGATCGACCACTGTCGCAGTTACGGTTGCAAACCGCTCGACAGGAGGCTTTGGTCGTATGTGCAGCGCCACCCACAGCACAATGGCAATCAACACAAATAATGGCGTGGCAACAATGGCGAATAGCCAGATCATGGCAAAACCGAGGCATAATGATGCCCTTAGTGTAGCGATCCGCTTTTGGGTCGTGTTTACAATTAGATGGAGAAATCGATGTCCAAACCCGTCACTGCCCTTAGCCTAGAGCCTATCACCCCGCTGCCGGAGGGTACTCAAGCCTACTTTGACAAGTGTAAGGAAAAGTTGGGCATGATTCCCAATGTGTTGCTGGCTCATGCGTTTGATATCGATAAACTCAATGCATTCACGGCCATGTATAACGACCTGATGCTCGCGGACTCGGGCCTTAGCAAACTGGAGCGCGAAATGATTGCAGTGGTCGTCTCTTCGATCAACAAATGCTTCTATTGTTTGACCGCGCATGGTGCGGCGGTGCGAGCGCTATCGGGCAATCCAATTTTGGGCGAGCAATTGGTGATGAACTATCACATTGCAGATGTCAGCCAAAAGCAAAAAGCAATGCTCGAATTTGCCGCCAAAATTACCCGCGCGAGTGCCACCATTGCTGAGGCAGATCGGCAAGCGCTGCGTGAGCATGGTTTTACTGATCGTGATATTTGGGATATCTCTGCCGTGGCGGCGTTTTTTAATATGTCTAATCGTCTAGCCAGTGCGGTCGATATGCGCCCAAATGATGCATATCACGCTCAGTTCAGAACTTAGCAATCAAAACGCTCAGTCCATAGCCTACTGAGTAAGCCGTCAAAATCACCGGAAAAAATCGCAAGTAGGCCCAAAATCCAAGTGCGGGTATGCGGCTCATCGCCACAACGCCCGCGGCCGAGCCAATTGCGAGCAAAGAGCCACCTGCTCCAACGGCGTAAACCAGTGAAATCCAGTCGACGGTGGGTAGGCTGATGTCTGCGTGCAGCAGCGCAGCGGTTAGCGGTACGTTGTCGATCAGTGCAGATGCAACCCCCAACAGATAATTGGCTGAAGAGGCGGGCATGATGTCGTAAAGCATCACCGCATAATTGAGCGTGCCCAACTGTTTGAGCATGCCCACCATCAACAGCACGCCAAGAAAGAAAAACAGCGCATCAAATTCGATCAGGCGAATATTGCGCATCATGTCCTCTTCGTGATGCATCCATTCAATTAGCATCAACAAAAGCGCCAAGCCGACGAAGAAGCTCAATAAAGGCGGGACGCCATAGGCGATATTGAGTCCAAGTACCGCAACAATGCAGCACATAAATAGTGTAAGTGCGAGGTAGTCGCTGCGTCTGAGTTGGTAACTTTGCGGTGCAATGCGAATGCTGTGCTTGAGCGGTGCCGCAATTAGGGTGACCAGCACGATGACCGAGATGTAGGCGGGTAAAATTAAGCGCAACAGATGACTGATATCAACTTTTCCCGCCATAAAGACCATCAACGTCGTGACATCGCCGGTGATCAGGGCGACGCCACCGGTATTGACCGAGAAAACCACAACCACGGCGCAGCGCAGCAAGACTTTTTGCTCTAACGACAATGGGATCAGCAGTCCCAAGCACACTAATGTCGACGTGACATTGTCGGCAATCGATGAAAACACGAACGCGAAATGGGCCAGCACAAATAACAATGTGCGTAGCTTTAATTCGGAGGGCAGCATTCGGCTGACCAGCGCAGCAATCACTTGGCGCTGATTTAGATAGGCCACAAACGTCATGGTGGCGACCAAAAACAACCAAAGGCTGGCAATTTCAAGCAGCGCCTCGTCGAATGCGACCGTGATTTCTGCGTGAGATTTAGATTGATCAATAAAGTAGAGTAGCCAAACCAAGCTGCCGAAAAAGATGGTGGTTTTGGCTTTATTGATATGGGTAATTTCTTCGAGCAGGTTGCTCAAGAAACCCAAGCCAATCAGGCTGAGGATAAGGGTTTGCACAGGGGGTGTCTCGCATGCACCTCGGCCGAGGTGCGATGCGAAAGTGTATGCCGATTTAAGTCCAAATCAAGCGAAATTTTAAGGTTTCGGTTTAGTCAAATGCAATGGTTTGGCACTGAGCTGGCATCCAGTCGAATGTCTTCGGTGGCTTGGGCTTTGGCGGGGGTGCATTGGGGTCTTTGGGTTTGAGCATATCCACGAGGAAATCTCTGGCATAAGCGCAGCCCGTGCCATTGGGGACATCATCTTGCGGCTTGCAATTGGGCGAGTCGGGCGGGCACTTGAGGCGGATGTGGAAATGATAATTGTGACCCCACCAAGGGCGAATTTTGGCGAGCCAATCGCCTTGCTCACGCTCTGATTGGCACATGCGAATTTTCACCGCAGGCGTGACAAAAATTCGTTGCACCCGCGGGTCCATGGCGGCGGCTTTGATGACGTTGTGATGGCCGCGCGTCCAAAGCTCGTTCACCTTGCTTAGATCCTTGCTGACCACAGAAATAGACGATAGCGCTTCGCGTTCTTGGCGGCTGAGATTAAGCCTCGCCGGGGGGAGCATCCAAATGTCTGCATCGAGTCCAACCTGATGGCTGGCGTGACCGGTTAGCATCGGGCCACCGCGCGGCTGCGACATATCGCCGACATATAATCCCGCCCAGCCCTGTTGTTGGGCAACGGTCGACAAGCCTTTGATGAAACTGACCAAATTGGGATGCCCGTGATTGCGATTGCGCGATAGGCGCATCGCCTGCCAACTAGGGCCAGTTTCCGGCAGCGTCTCGCCACCCGACAAGCAGCCTCTGGAATAAAACCCCACCGCTTCGCTTGCGGCACGGTTTGGCGCTGCAATATGTCCAAAAATCTCTTTGGCCAAAGGGGATTCCGCCTGTGCGGGGCTGATCAGTGCGGCCAACATCAGCGCGCAGTATGCAAATCTAGACATCATGTTGCAAAGCCTAGCAGAGGCCAGCTGAATCGCGACCGAGTGTGAAGTTGTAAAAGAATGATTTGGTTCTAGTGATTGATTGCTTGGATAGGCTAGGCTTATGTCATTGTTTAACTTGGGGCGCGTGGTGCTGGCTAGGCTTGTACGCATTTTGATGGTTGTTGGTCTACTTGTGACGCAAACGGCGGGCGCTGTGGCGTCGGTTGATATTGCACCGTCAGAGCACGCCTGTCACCAAGAGCAAAGTCGATGTCACTCAGATGTGCGTTGTTGCCAACATGCAGCGCTAAACGCCATATATTTGCCAATTGTACTAGGCATCCAATCACCGAAGGTTGAATGGCACTTCGCGTTGCCATGGCCTGAGTTCACCCAAAGCGTGCCCACGCCGCCACCAAAATCCATGCGCTGATGATCTAAGTCTCCCCACAAATCAATTAGAGTCAGTTGTTATGAAAAAATTTTCGTTTATTCCCCTCGCCGTGGCCTTGAGCCTTGCGGCCTGTTCTAGTGAGCCTTCGGCCACCAAGTCTGTGGCCAGTACTGTCGCAGAAGATGCGCTACAGATGATTGTTTACAAAAGCCCCACCTGCGGTTGTTGCGGCGCATGGGTTGAGCATGTCGAAGACAGTGGTGTCAAAGTGGAGGTGTCTCACCCAGATGATTTGAATGCGGTGAAGGCCAAATATAAGGTTCCGCAAGATCACGGCAGCTGCCACACCGCCGTTACCGCTGAGGGTGATGTGTTCGAGGGCCATGTGCCTTATAAGTTTATTGCCCAATTCATGGCCGATCGGCCGGAAGGGGCTTTTGGGCTTGCTGTTCCAGCGATGCCGATAGGCACCCCGGGCATGGAAATGGGCGAGAAGTTTTCGCCTTATGAAGTGAGGCTGCTGATGAAAGATGGCAGTACCAAAACTTACGCCAAGGTAAGTTCTGCTGCCGAGCAGTTTTAACCACCGCTAGGGGCTGCTTCTCATCTGCAGCCCCGATTTACAAGCCGATTTCCTTCCCTTTATCCATCGGTTTTTTAGTTGTCATCTGAGTGCAAACTAGTGTTACATTGGTATGGATACTTGCACGGACAACAGTTCTTTGCCGGTACACAATTGAAGGAGAAGGAATCAATGAATCAAAAAAAACGCCTTACAACACTTGCCGTCGTCGCGTTGGCAGGCTCACTCTCGGGTGCGGCCATTGCTGCCGATTCTGAGGCTTGTCAAACCGTTCGTTTCTCGGATGTGGGTTGGACCGACATTACCGCCACCACCGCCGTGGCCAGTGTGCTGTTGGATGCAATGGGTTACTCGCCCGAAGCCAACGTTCTCTCAGTCCCTGTGACCTACACCAGCTTGAAAAACAAAGACATTGACGTGTTCCTTGGAAACTGGATGCCGACCATGGAGGCCGATATCGCGCCTTATCGCGATGATGGCTCGGTTGAAACGTTGGTGATGAACCTTGCAGGTGCAAAATACACCTTGGCCACCAATGCGCACGGCGCAGCGCTTGGCATCAAGAGCTTTGCAGATATCGCCAAGCACAAAGATGCGCTGGACGGCAAAATCTATGGCATTGAGCCTGGCAATGACGGCAACCGCCTGATTCAAGACATGATTGACGGTGGTCATTTTGATTTGAATGGCTTCGAGGTCGTTGAGTCTTCTGAGCAAGGCATGCTCGCGCAGGTCGCTCGCGCCGAACGCCGAGATGAGCCCGTTGTGTTTTTGGGCTGGGAGCCGCATCCGATGAATGCGAATTTTGAGCTGACTTACCTCGAAGGCGGCGATGACTTCTTCGGCCCCAATCTAGGTGGCGCCGAGGTCTATACCAATATTCGCGCAGGCTACGCGGATGAATGTCCCAATGTGGGTAAGTTCCTCAGCAACTTAACCTTTAGCTTGGCCATGGAAAACCAAATCATGGGCAAGATCCTCGACGACGGCGAAGAGCCAAACGATGCTGCCTCGGCGTGGATCAAGGCAAATCCTGACTCGCTCAATGCTTGGTTGGATGGCGTGAAAACCACCAGCGACGGCTCTGCACTGGATGCTGTGAAGTCCGCTCTGGGTCTGTAATTCTCCATGGAATGGTTAACGGCAAACAAGCTGCCACTGGGCAAGTGGATAAAGGATCGGGTCGAGTGGTTGCTCGACCACGCGACCCATATCTTCGATGCATTTTCCGAAGCGGTTGAGTGGCTGATCGAGAGCACCATCGACGGCATGTTGTGGTTACACCCATTGGTGCTGGTCGCAATATTTGCGGCCATCGCGTTTGGACTGCATCGCAGCTGGAAGTTGGTGCTATTGGTGGTGGCAAGTTTGCTTTTGGTGATCAATCTTGGGTATTGGGAAGACACTATCCAGACTTTAGGGTTGGTGTTGTTCGCGACCTTGGTGTGTGTGCTGCTGGGCATTCCGCTTGGGATCTTGGCGGCGCACCGGCCTTGGTTGCAACAAGTGCTACGCCCATTGTTGGACTTGATGCAAACCATCCCGACCTTCGTCTACCTGATTCCCACCATGATTATGTTCGGCCTAGGTGTGGTGCCAGGGCTGATTTCCACCGTAATTTTCGCGCTACCGGCACCAGTACGCCTGACAATTTTGGGTGTGGCCAGTGTGCCAAAACCATTGATTGAAGCTGGCCAGTCTTTCGGGGCGACACGTTGGCAATTGCTTTGGAAAGTTGAACTGCCCCATGCCTTGCCCACGATTATGGCGGGCGTGACGCAGTGCATCATGTTGTCGCTGTCGATGGTGGTGATCGCCGCCATGGTCGGTGCGCCGGGACTTGGGATTCCGGTGCTGCGTGCGCTGAACACCGTCAATATTGCCAAGGGCTTTGAAGCGGGACTCGCGATCGTGATTGTGGCGATTTTGTTGGATCGTGTTTGCAAGCAACCTGCGACAGGTGAGCGTTCATGATTGCGGTGGAATTTGACAAGGTCGACATCGTATTTGGTGATCAGCCGCGCAAAGCTTTCGCAGCGCTCGATCAACAACAAGACCGCGAAACCATTCTCGCCGAAACGGGCCAGGTGCTCGGGGTGGCAGATGCGTCGCTTAGCGTCAATTCAGGTGAGATTTGTGTGCTCATGGGCTTGTCCGGGTCTGGCAAGTCGACTTTGCTTCGTGCCGTCAATGGACTAAATCCCGTTAGCCGCGGCCAAGTCAAGGTCGCCCACGAGGGTGGATTTGTCGATATGGCCAACTGCGACGGGCGCACGTTGCGCAATTTGCGCCGCAAGCGCATTGCCATGGTGTTTCAGCAGTTTGCGCTGCTGCCGTGGCGGACAGTGCGTGAGAACGTTGGCTTTGGGCTTGAATTACAAGGGATGTCGAAGGCTGAGCTCAACCGCGTGGTCGACGACAAGTTGGCGTTGGTGGGGTTGACGCAGTGGGCTGACAAGTACACCCACGAGCTTTCTGGCGGCATGCAGCAGCGTGTGGGATTGGCGCGAGCCTTTGCCACCGACGCCGATATCTTATTAATGGATGAGCCGTTTTCTGCGCTTGATCCGCTGATTCGAGACAAGCTGCAGGATGAACTACTAGAGCTGCAGCGCGAGCTCAAAAAGACCATCATCTTTGTTAGCCATGATCTCGATGAAGCCATGAAGCTCGGCAACCGCATTGCGATTATGGAAGGCGGACGTGTGGTGCAATATGCTCCGCCAGAGGAGATCGTACTTCAGCCGGCCAACGACTACGTTTCTGAGTTTGTGGCACACCTCAATCCCATGAATGTGTTGCGTGCGGGATCTTTGATGAGACCGCTTGTCGTCGGCGACAACCTACTCGAACAGGGCATGGTGGCATCACTTCAATCTGCAGAAAACGCGAAGATGCTCAATAGAGAAGGGCAAGCGGTGGACATTACAATGCACGGCCTCGACAACACTTACTCAGCGGGTTCGATTGTTGGTGCATCAATCGATGTGACGCTTCGAGATGCGCTGTCGATACGTCAACAAACCTCGGCGCCCATTTTGCTGCATGATCACAATGGCTACTGGGTGGGCGCACTTACCGAGAAAGAGATCTTTTCCGGCTTGTTACGAAACGCAGGTTGATCCTAAATAAAAATTTGTAAATTTGGCTAGCAAACCGATCGCATTCGGCGCACTCTCAGAGCTTCGAACAAAAGGAGTGTGTTATGTGTTATCTAGACGGATGTGGTTCGCAGTCGAACCTCCCACCGATTCAACTGGACGACAACTCTCGTCGTCAATTCCTCAAAGGCGCGATCGCTCTGCCATTGGCCACCGTATTGGCATATCCAGAGCTAGCCAAAGCTGCCTCTGATCGTGTCGCCATGCAAAGTTTGAAGCTTGATGACGGTACAGAGGTGCAGGCTGCAGTCGCTGCGCCAGCATCCGGTACAGGCCCTGCGGTCATCCTAATTCACGAATGGTGGGGCTTAAATGATCAAATCAAATCGGTTGCCGCTGAAATGGCCAATTTGGGTTATTTGGCCATCGCTGTCGATTTATATGGTGGCAAAGTGGCCTCCGATGCAGCCGGGGCGCGTGAATTGATCGGTGCACTCAACCCGCAAGCTGCCGCTGAAACCTTGGGCAAGTGGATTGAATTTGGCCGTGCAGAGGGTAATGGCAAAGTCGCCACCATGGGCTGGTGTTTCGGGGGCGGCTGGTCGCTCAATGCGTCGGTTAAAACGCCTGTTGATGCCACAGTGATTTACTACGGCAACGTCAAAGTGCCTGCGGAAGAATTGGCTGCATTGAACGGCCCAGTGCTTGGCCACTTTGGCACCGAAGATCAAAACATCAATCAAGACATGGTTGCGGGCTTCGAAGCAGAGATGGAAAAAGCCGGCAAAACGGATCACCTAACCGTGCATTGGTACGAGGCCAATCACGCCTTTGCTAACCCGACAGGCTCTCGCTACGACGCCGAAGACGCCGCGCTGGCTTGGGAGCGTACTATGGCATTTTTAGCGCCGCTGAAAGGCTAACTGCACAACACCTGCAATCGATTCCCACGCTGACTCACCGGCGTGGGAAGTCGATCTCCGTATCGACGAATAGCTCAAGTATTTCGATCAACTTTAATGCCGCGTTGACGCTGAGCAATACACTGACCAAGGCTTTTGCTGTGACTTTTTAGGGTCGACTCTCGGCGTTTGCGACTGTGACGACTCACCGCGAGAATTTGATCTTCATTTCTAAGCAGGCTAAATCCGAGCGTCAAGCTCAAGCGCCGCAGTATTGATAGTAAATATCGAATTCGTCTTCATGCGTCTTGATAAAGCCGTGACGCTGATAGAAGTCGTTTGACGGGCTGCCTCTCAGTGCACCTAATGTGATCCTCGTTTTCGCTTTATCTGCTGTCGTTTTTAGCTCTGCAATCACCCTGCTGCCAGCACCCATGCCTTGGTATTTGGGCAAAACATAGAGATCGTCGAGATGTGCCCCTCGCGTGTCAGGTGTGAGCATATAAAAGCCAATGACCTCGCCACTGGCGATCAATTTATAGGTGTTTGTTGGATCAAAACGGTCTAAGAATCGCTGTCTGACTCGCTGCTCGTCATAGCGGCCAAGGGCCTCGAGGCTGTCTTTCATCGCCAAAGCGCGTATCTCAGCCAGTGCTGCGCCGTCACTTTGGCAAGCTTCATTAATCTCAAGCTGCTTCATCCATCCACACTCTGCCAAAAGGCGCTGATTAAACTGTTTTGCAATCGATTTTCCCGAGTCACCAGCCCTACATCGTAGGGTTCTAGCGCGTCGCAGAGCGATTCTAATACGGTGGTTTGTCCAATCATGGGGCTGTGGTTGAGTACCAAGTCGGGTACCACCCCGATGCCAAGCCCTAAGCCCACCATGCTGACGATGGCTTCGTTGCCGGACACTTGCGCGTAGTAGCGCGGTTTAATGTTTTGTCGTGCAAACCATTTATCCAAGCGTATGCGCGAGAGGCCGCTTTCCGCCACGATCATCGGTGTTTGCTCCCAATCCTCTACGCTGCTTGGAAGCTCAATGATGCTCTGCTTGGGTGCGATAAATAGCAAAGGCGAAATTTTGAGCGATTTGAACGCCAAGCCTTTGGGGAGGGTGTCGGGCTTGGCGGCGATGGTGATGTCGTCCTCCCCGCTTTGTACACGTTCGATTGCGTGTTCAGCATTGCCCGTATGTAAGTTGATGTCGACACGGGGATGCGACTGGCGGAAGCGGCTGAGAATTTTGTCCAGTATGCTGTAGCTCGCCGTCACCGAGCAGTAAACATTGATTTCACCAAGCAGCGCTTGACCGTGTAGCTTTGCTTGAAGATCCCGCCAGTTTTGCAGCGTCTCATGTGAAAACTGCTGGAAATGCTTGCCGGCTGAGGTCAACGTGACGCTTCGATTGTTGCGCTCAAATAAGTCTGTTCCTGCCGCTTGCTCAAGCTGGGCAATGGTACGCGACAATGCCGAGATCGATACATTGGCTTTGCTGGCGGCGCGGCCAAAATGCAGGGTTTGGGCGAGGGCAGTAAATTGTTCTAGCTGACGCAGATTCATATGTTGCAAAAATCGGGATATATGTTCCCGATTTTATCAATTTACGAAACGAAGGTCTAAAGATAAACTCGTCAGGTTTTTATGTGTCCAAGGATCTCCCCGTGGGAATGAACTATTTCAACACTTTGCCATTGCGTGAGCAGTTGGCTCAGTTGGCAAAATGCCGCTTTATGCACCTCAACGAATTTGAAGACGGCGTCGAAGCCCTCAAAGGCAAGAAGATGGTCGTGATCGGCTGTGGTGCGCAAGGTCTAAACCAAGGTCTCAACTTGCGCGACAGTGGTCTTGATGTGTCTTATGCACTTCGCCAGTCTGCCATCGACGAAAAGCGTCAGTCTTGGAAAAACGCCACTGAAAACGGTTTTACCGTGGGTACCTACCAAGAGCTTATCCCAACAGCAGACGTTGTACTAAACCTCACGCCAGATAAGCAGCACACTGCGGTTGTTAACGATGTTATGCCGTTGATGAAAAAAGGCGCATGTTTGTCTTACTCACATGGCTTCAACATCGTCGAAGAGGGCATGAAAATTCGTGAAGACATCACGGTCATCATGGTTGCACCCAAGTGCCCAGGCTCAGAAGTGCGCGCAGAATATGTGCGTGGTTTCGGTGTACCAACGCTCATCGCCGTTCACGAAGACAACGATCCAAACGGTGAAGGCATGGCATTGGCCAAAGCTTATGCAGTGGGCACTGGCGGTCATAAAGCAGGTGTATTGCAATCTTCATTCGTGGCAGAAGTAAAATCTGACTTGATGGGCGAGCAAACCATTCTTTGCGGCATGCTGCAAACTGGTTCATTGCTGTGTTTCGATAAAATGGTTGAAGAAGGCGTCGACGCGGGCTATGCGGCTAAATTGATTCAGTACGGCTGGGAAACCATCACCGAAGCGCTCAAGTACGGCGGCGTCACCAACATGATGGACCGTTTGTCTAACCCTGCCAAAATCAAAGCATTCGAGCTGGCAGAGGAACTTAAAACCATCATGCGTCCGCTGTACAA
>JABXHR010000285.1 GCA_013373515.1 Gammaproteobacteria bacterium
GCGCCGAGACCGCCGCCGCCAATCGGGCAAGCATGTCTTCGGTCATATCCCAATCTACGCAGGCATCGGTGATCGATTGGCCATAGGTTTGCGCCTTGCCATCAACCAGATCTTGGCGTCCACCCACGAGGTGCGACTCGATCATCACACCCATGATTCGCTGATCGCCGCCCGAAATCTGCAGCTCAACATCACGGCATACCGTGTCTTGGCGCTCTGGAATTTTGCGGCTATTGGCATGTGAAAAATCAATCATAACTTTCTCGGCGCAGCCGCTTTTACGCAGTGCAGAGCAGGCATCATCGACTGAGGCCCAGTCGTAGTTGGTGCCACCACCACCGCGCAAGATGATGTGACAATCACTATTGCCCGCGGTTGCAAAGATGGCACTGCGGCCGTCTTTGGTCACAGACAAGAAATGGTGTGAGTGATTGGCCGAACGAATCGCATCAACGGCAATTTGAATGCTGCCTCCCGTGCCGTTCTTAAATCCAACTGGACACGACAAGCCCGATGCCAATTCGCGATGGCTTTGGCTTTCGGTGGTGCGCGCCCCGATTGCGCCCCAGCCAATCAAATCGGCAATGTACTGAGGACTGATTAAATCCAAGAACTCATTGCCAGCGGCCAACCCGAGGGCATTAATATCCAGCAATAACTTGCGCGCCATACGCAGCCCTTTGTTGATATCAAATGTGCCGTCCAAGTCTGGGTCATTCACCAACCCTTTCCAGCCAACGATCGTGCGTGGTTTTTCAAAATAGACGCGCATCAGAATAACAAGATCGTCTTTATACTGCGCTTTGAGCTTCGCCAAGCGCTGCGCATACTCATAAGCCGCATCAACATCGTGCACCGAACACGGACCCACAATGACAACCAGCCGGTCATCCGCCCCCATCAATACATTGCGAATATCACGACGAGCGCCATCGACGACATTTGACACGTCTTCAGACACTGGCAGCTCATTGATCAAGTCTGTCGGGGAACTGAGCTCCTTGGTTGCGACAATGCGCAAATCATCTGTTTGAACCATTTGATTACCTAATTTGTTTTTTTAGTGCGTCCAACATTGGACGAATTCTCTGATGCTTTAATTTGCTTGATGCGCGATTGACGATAATCCGCGAACTGATTTCACCCACCGGCTCTAATTCAACCAACCCGTTCGCTTTTAACGTCGAGCCGGTTTCAACAATATCGACGATCACGTCTGCCAGACCGACAATCGGTGCGAGTTCCAAGGCCCCATTGAGCTTGATAATTTCAACCGGCTGACGCCTCGCCGCGAAGAAGTCTAGCGCGACTTTTTTAAACTTTGTGGCAACTTTCAAATTGCGCCGCGTACTGTCTGTTCCCGCGTAGCCGCAGACGCTGAAACGACACTTCGCGATCTCTAAGTCAAGCGGTTCGTAAAACCCTTCCGCGCCATGCTCGACAATGACATCCTTGCCTGCAATGCCGAGGTCAGCAGCGCCGTGCTCGACAAATGTGGGCACATCCACCGAGCGCACACGCACCACTTCGATACTTGGGTCTGTTGTGGGCCAAATTAGCTTGCGCGAGACTTCCGGGTCTTCGGTAAGCTCGATCCCCATCGGCCGCAGCATATCTAGTGCTTGCGTAAAAATCCGCCCTTTGGGCAACGCAATGCGGACTCGATCCAACATAGTTAACCGGTCACCCTTTCAATGTGCACGCCGATGCCTTTGAGCTTGGCTTCAATATTTTCGTAGCCGCGATCGATGTGATACACCTTGTCCACATAGGTGGTACCGCCAGCGATTGCACCGGCGATCACCAACGATGCACTGGCGCGCAAATCCGTGGCCTCAACGCTTGCGCCCTCTAGCTTCTCAACGCCTCGAATAATGGCGGCATTGCCGCTAATGGAAATATCCGCCCCCATTCGCTGCAACTCCGCCACATGCATGAAGCGATTTTCAAAGATCGTTTCCACCACGGTAGCAACACCCACCCCAACGGAGTTCAACACACAAAACTGCGCCTGCATATCGGTTGGAAACGCAGGATATGGCGCCGTGGTGATGTCCACACACTTGGGCCTCTGACCCATCATATCGAGCGAAATCCAATCCTCACCGGTCTCTATTTTGGCGCCAGATTCTTTAAGCTTCGCCAGCACAGCCTCCAAGCTTGCGGGATCTGACTTGTTGCAACGAATACTGCTCTGCGCAATGGCGGCCGCCACAAGAAAAGTGCCGGTTTCAATTCGGTCTGGGCAAATGCTGTGCGACGCACCCTTGAGCTGGCTGACGCCTTGAATCACGATCGTTTGACTACCTGCGCCCTTGACCACCGCACCACACCGATTGAGGAAATTGGCCAAATCGACGATCTCTGGCTCGCGTGCCGCATTCTCTAACACGGTTGTGCCCTCGGCCAGCGCTGCGGCCATCATCAGGTTTTCGGTGCCGGTGACGGTCACTTTCTCGAACAAAATTCTCGCACCATGAAGCCGCTCACATTTGGCGTGAATGTAGCCGGCCTCGAGCGTAATTTCCGCGCCCATCTGGCGCAGACCTTCCACATGCAGATCAACTGGGCGCGACCCAATGGCACAGCCGCCAGGCAACGAGACCTTTGCCTCACCTGCTCGTGCAACCAATGGGCCCAGCACCAGGATTGATGCACGCATGGTACGCACCAACTCATCGGGCGCGATTGGATTGGTGATTTGTCTAGCATCGACAGATACTTCGTCGCCATCGGTCGTCACCGAGGCGCCCATACCCGCCACGAGATCGAGCATGGTCCTGACATCATCAAGGTCCGGCACGTTGCTTAAATTCGATGGTGTTCTGCACAAAAGTGTCGCGGCGATAATGGGCAGCACAGCATTCTTAGCGCCTGAAATCGTCACCTCCCCAGCTATTGGGTGACCACCCTCAATCTTCAAACGCTCCATTTCGCCATACACCTGCAAAGAAAAACACACGATTATAACACTGCATGACCAACAAACGGTGATTTGCTCTTACAATCACAATTCTTTGCAGTCTATTTTTCGACACAACTGCAAGTTGACCGCTACTATAGAGCGTTTAACTGAGTACGCGATATTGTGCTTGAGCTTGTTGGATTGACCGCCATCGGTCTGATTTTATTGATTATCGGTGCTGAGTTTTTTGTCGATAGTGCGGCCAAAATTGCGGCAAAACTCGGTGCAAGCCCATTTTTCATCGGCGCGGTCATCATTGGGTTTGGCACCTCGTTACCGGAGCTACTGGTATCGGCTAGTGCAGCCCTAAATCAGCAAACGCCACTTGCCATTGGTAATGTCATTGGCTCCAACATCGCCAATATTGCACTTATCCTTGCCATCGGCGCACTGCTAACGCGCATTGAGATCGACCGATTGACTCGGCGACGCTACCTACCTTTGCTGATCATCACAGGATTTCTAGCCCTTGCTTTGACACAGGACGGTGAATTATCGCGAATGGACAGCGGCATTTTGCTTGCCACCTTCGTACTAGCGTTGTGGATTCTAAATGGCGGCGGTTCTGACGACACCGGACCGACTGACGCCGAAAACACATCTACCTTCAAACTACTGGCCGTGCTTTTAGCTGGGGGCATCGCACTTCTGGCAGGCGCCAACTGGTTGGTGGATGGCGCCGTCGGCATTGCCAGAATCATCGGCGTTAGCGAGTTCTTGATCGGCATCACGATTGTCGCCGTCGGCAGTAGCCTTCCAGAGCTGGCAGCGACCGTCAGTAGCGCACGGCGCGGTCACGGCGAAATGATCCTAGGCAACATCGCTGGCTCCAATGTATTCAACATTCTACTGGTCATGCCCATCGCAGGCTTAATCCACCCAAGCAGCGTACCCGCAGAAGCGATCAGTCGCGACCTCCCGATCATGCTCGCATTTACGATTGCGCTCTTCTTGATGTGTCTCAGTCGCAGTGGCGGCCTGAAAAGTCGAAGCGGCGGCATATTGCTGACTGGGTACTTAGCTTACATCTTCGCCGTAACGGTGCTGCTATGACCAGCCACTGGCAAACAAGTGCGAGGCGCACGATTGAGACAGAAGCGAACGCCTTAAAGACATTGTGCGAAGGTTTATCTGAGCCATTCGACCAATGCTGCGAATGCATTGCCAAAAGTCGCGGCCGCGTGATCGTGACCGGCATGGGTAAGTCAGGCCATGTATCAAGCAAAATTGCCGCCACATTGGCGAGCACGGGCTGCTGCGCTTATTTTGTACACCCCGCCGAGGCGTCCCATGGCGATCTCGGCATGATCATGCCCGAGGATGTGGTCATCGCCATTTCATTCTCGGGTGAGTCCGACGAATTGCTCCAAATTTTGCCGACTTTAAAAGCCCAAGGTAACGACATCATTGCAATCACTGCCAATGCGCAATCCAGCCTAGCTCGATTCTCAACCATTGCCGTCACCTTGCCAAAGGTGCCCGAGGCCTGCCCTCATGACCTCGCGCCGACAACGTCGACCACCATGACCATGGCGCTCGGTGATGCGCTCGCCATTGCACTACTGGAGCACAGAGGCTTCACGGCCGATCAATTTGCCAAATCTCACCCCGCAGGTCGTCTTGGGAAGCGGCTCACGCTTAAAACGCACGACCTAATGCACCGAACACCGCCGACCGTGCCGCCAAACGTGAGCATTCAAGAAGCACTGGTCAGTATGAGTCGCGGACGGCTGGGCTGCATTTTTACGGTAGACGATGAACGCCTGCTTGGCATTTTCACCGACGGAGACTTGAGACGCACCCTCGAGCGTAATGAAAACCTTGCCACGACGCCAATTGGCAATGTTCACAGCGCCCGGCCCAAATCAGTCCCACCCGAATCCCTTGCCTTCACTGCGTTGCAGCAGATGCAAGATCAAAGCATTAGTGCGCTTGCGGTTGTCGAAAATGACGCTCTGGTCGGCGTCATCACCTTGCTAGATTGCTTAAATGCAGGACTTTGATGATGCTTCGCCTAATCGCAATCCTCGCTGTTTCGGTCATTTTGGCCTTCAAGGTGACCCAATATAACCAGACAAATGCAGAACTCGAAACCAGCACCATCGAAGCGGAGTTCATTGACGCAAAAATCATTCGCCACATCGACGGCGAAAAGCAATACATGACAGTAGAGCGAGCCATCCAATACAGCGGCAAGCAATCGCTTGAACTGATTACACCTGTCATCGAAAGTGGTGATTACACTGCTACCTCCAAGACCGCCACAATTCACCTTGAGGACGCAGAATGGACACTAGACTCAGAGGCGGTTGTCACCAATACTCAGGACGGCAGTCGATTGACCGCCGACCGCATCGAGAAAGACAGCGAATCTAATCGAATATTGGCGACTGGCAATGCGAAGGCCAAAGGTCAGAACTGGACCGCGACTGCGCGCAAAATTGCATACGATCAACAACGCGCCAAATGGCAGTTTGAAGAGGACGTTCACTATGACATCACACCACAAACATCTGAATAAACTTGCCGCACTTGCCCTCGGCGCCTTGCTCACAAGCAGCGCATGGGCGGGCGAAATCACAATCGAGGCAGATTTTTCCGAATTCGATCAAGCCTCGGGCAAGCATCTGTTGGAAGGCAACGTGGTGGCCAAACAAGATGGCATGGTGCTCTCTGCGGATAAAATCGAGCTAACCTCTGAAGAAGGCGTCGTGACCCTGGTATTGGCAAAGGGGTCACCAACCACGCTCACCACTGACGAGGGGATGCGAGGCCAAGCCAAACAAATCACCTACAACGCGCTGAGCAAGTTCGCCACCTTCGAATTCGATGCACTCGTCGAACAAGGCGCACGTTCAATCGCCGGCGAGAAAATCGACGCCGATTTAACCAGTGATTTCTTGCGCGCTGAAGGCAAGAACGAGAAGCGTGTAAAACTCAGTTTTCCAGTGGCCGAATGAGCAGAACCCTTCGCGCAGATAGCCTGCGAAAAAAGTACAAACAGCGCACGATTCTTGACGGCATTTCACTCAATGTGCAACAAGGTGAAGTCGTTGGACTACTGGGCGCCAATGGCGCTGGAAAGTCGACGTGTTTTTACATGGTCGTTGGCCTAATCACCGCCGATGCAGGCAATGTTTATCTCGACGACCAAGATGTCACCAAGCTACCCATTCATCGGCGCGCCGCGCTCGGAATTGGCTACTTACCGCAAGAGGCCTCTGTATTTCGAGCACTCAGTGTGCGGGATAACATCCTCGCGGCCATTCAAATGCGAAAATCGCTAAGTAGTGAGCAAAAAGAGCGACTACTCCAAGACCTGATGGCAGAGCTCAATATCGGCCATCTCGCCAATGTACATGGTGCCAGTTTATCTGGCGGAGAGCGGCGGCGCGTCGAAGTCGCAAGGGCCCTGGCGTTGGAACCTGCGTTTTTGCTGCTGGATGAGCCATTCGCTGGGGTAGACCCAATTGCCGTATCCGACATTCAGGACATTATTCGCATGTTCATTCAAAGGGGAATCGGCGTGCTGATCACTGATCACAACGTGCGGGAAACCCTAGCCATTTGCGATCGTGCCTACATTCTTGGCGAGGGCAAGATTCTTGCAGAGGGCACAGGGAGCCAGCTGGTCGAAGACCCGATGGTTCGCAAAACCTACCTCGGTGACAATTTTGCTTGGTAGCTCACGGCCAATATTGACAAAAGCAATAAACAGGCCACACTCTATTCAGGAAAGTTAACACGGTGGCATACAGCCCAAATGAGACAAGCCCTCCAGCTCAAAATTGGTCAATCCCTAGCAATGACGCCGCAATTACAGCAGGCAATCAAACTGCTTCAATTGTCCACATTGGAACTGCAAACCGAAATACAAGAAGCGCTTGAATCAAATCCCCTACTCGAGCAAGTAGACGATGGGGTCGATGTTGACAGCGATGGCAATGTAGCAGAATCGGAGCGTACCGCCGAGTCAAAATTAACTACCAGTGTCGAAATAGCGAGCGCAGAAGCACCCGCCATACCGACCGATTCGTCCGAGCAGAGTAGCCCAAAAAGCGACGAAAATTTGCCTGAAGAATTTGCGGTCGACACAAGCTGGGAAGATGTCTATGACGACACTTTCGAAGCATCTCGCACGCCGATGGTCGGTCAGTCAGATGAACGGCAAACAGACTTTACCGAATACACGGCAGGCGCCGAAGAGAACTTACAGGATCATTTGCTAGAGCAATTACATCTAATGACCCTGACCGACTCAGACCGTGAAATTTGTGCCTACTTGGTCGACTCACTGGATGAGGACGGCTACCTCCGTGCAGACTTAATCGAAATTCTTGAAGCCCTCAATGATTCAAGCTCCGCCGAAAACGAGCTACTGGGAATGGACGAGATTGAAGCCTGCCTTCACCTCATCCAATCCTTGGATCCAGTAGGGTGTGGCGCACGCGATCTTGGAGAATGCTTATCTGTCCAACTAAGCCAGCTCCCCGAGAGTATGACGCGCAACCTGGCAATCAAAGTGGCGCGCGATCATATGGACTTACTCGCTGCCCGTGAGCTACCCAAAATACGACGACTCGAGCAGGTCAATGAAGCCCAGCTCAACGACGCTTTAGACCTCATCCGCTCTGTAGACCCAAAACCTGGCTCCAGACTCTCCGTGACCGAACCTCAATACATCGTACCCGATGTCATCGTAAAGCCGTTTGAGGGAGGCTGGCGAGTTGAGTTAAACCCGGAAATTGCGCCCAAACTTGCCATCAACCAGTCCTACGCCAGCTTGATCAAGCGCGCAGACAAGAGCGATGACAATGTTTTTATCCGCAACAATCTGCAAGAAGCCCGCTGGTTTATTAAAAGTTTGCAGAGCCGAAACGAAACGCTGCTACGTGTCGCCAGCGCAATTGTTGAGTTCCAACTTGACTACTTCAATCACGGTGACGTCGCCATGAAGCCGCTCGTCCTGCGTGATATTGCAGAAAAACTCGAGCTCCACGAATCGACCATTTCTCGCGTCACGACTCAAAAGTACATGAACACGCCACGCGGCAATCTGGAGTTCAAATACTTCTTCTCCAGCCACGTCTCCACCAGCGACGGCGGGGAGTGCTCCGCAACCGCGATTCGTGCACACATCAAAGAGCTTGTATCGGCAGAAGACCCCAAAAAGCCTTTATCAGACAACAAGATAGCCTCTTTACTCGTCGCGCGCGGAATTAATGTTGCAAGACGAACAATTGCGAAGTATCGTGAAGCCATGGCTATTCCACCTTCGAACGAGCGAAAGTTGATCAGCTAAACAATCACTGACCTCGCTCGATGGTTTCGTAACGCTTGGCGTTCGAGCCAAGCACCCGCGGCTATGCCGCTTAAAACTAGGAGGTCGACATATGAATATGTCTCTAGCAGGTCACCACGTCGAAATCACTGATGCCATGCGCGCTTACGTCACAGAAAAACTCGCAAAAGTAGAGCGCCACGTTGATCATATCACCAGCACATCAGTGGTTCTAAGTGTGGAAAAGAACCGGCAGCGAGCCGAAGCAACCATTCAGGTGCCCGGAGGCACTCTGTTTGCAGATTCGACCAAGGAAGACATGTACGCGGCGATTGACGAACTCAGCGACCGGCTAGACCGCCAAGCGCTCAAGCACAAAGAAAAGCAAAAAGACCACCATCGCCGAGAAAAAGAGATCCTAGATTCCTAAACTTCAACACACTTTTTTCGCGCAGAGCTTGACGCTCTGCGCATCATTAGGTCTAATCGCCGCCTGAATCGAATTTGAACGGCAATATGATCTCAACCCCAGATCCCGTATCACATCATTCCCTGCAGATCTTTAGCGCTCGCGCCGATTGCACAAGCAAGAAACGCTGTCTCGAACACATCGCAGAGATCATCAGTGGCTACACCTCACTGGATGAGCACCCATTGTTCAACGCACTGACTGAGCGCGAGAGAATGGGAAGCACAGGGCTCGGCCACGGCGTCGCCATCCCTCATGCCAGAATCGGCGACCTAGAGAAGCCAATCATCGTTTGGATGACACTCGAAAAAGGCATCGATTTCGATTCAATTGACGACCAAGCCGTGGACGTGCTGGTCGCATTGTTGGTGCCGGATGGTGAGACCCAAATGCACCTAAACACCCTCGCGCGACTGGCTTCCGTCTTTCAGACCGATGGGGCGCTCGACCAATTTCGCGCAGCAACAAACGATGAACAGCTAAGCGAGCTAGTGGTACAGTATGGTTTAAACGACCTATAACGACTGCAGTGTGAGCACCTTTTCACGCCCAATTATCGAAAACATTCTGAGCCTGCCGGGGCTGGATGCAGATGCCATCAAGCAATCTGCCAACCTCATCTTAGACGCCACCCACCCACGCCTTTGTGGGCGATTCGACCTATGCTTCATGCCGCAAATCGCAGTGCTTGATCTAGCGGCAGAGCAGATGATCACACGCCTCTCCCAGCGCAGCGCCGATGAGGTCCTTGCGAATGCCTACGACGATGGCTGTCGGGCGATTTTAGCCACCGCGGATAATTCACTCGGATTTTACGAGCAGCTCAAATCAAGCTGCCAAAAATACGGAATATGGTCCGGACGCAGCAGCGCCATTCCCCCGCATGTACAAGATCAGCTGCGCGACGCCCAAGTCAAGCAAACCGTCATACACGGCGTGATGATGGACGTTTTTGGCGTCGGTGTATTGGTCACAGGGGAAAGCGGACTGGGCAAAAGCGAACTGGCTCTCGAACTGCTGTCTCGCGGACACGTGCTAGTCGCCGATGATGCGCCGTTAATTTCGCGAACCACCAGAAACACGCTGGAAGCAATATGCCCACCTGTGTTACAAGACTTTTTGGAAATCCGTGGACTGGGATTATTGAATATCGCAAAAATGTACGGCCAAACCAAAATTCGTCATCAGAAACGTTTGGATCTCAATCTCCATCTGGTCAAGGCCACAAAGTCGGTACTGGCAAACATTGATCGCATCATCACACAGCAAGATAAACTCGAAACACTGGGCCTTAGCGTCCCCAAACTGGCGATTCCAGTCGCTCCAGGTCGAAATCTCAGCGTTATCGTCGAAGCGGCCGTGCGCAATTTCAGACTTCAGCGTTCTGGCTACGACCCCATTGAAGATATTGGCCAACGACAATTGCAATCACAAGGACAAGGACTGCAATGAAAATTCTAATTGTCTCGGGACTCTCGGGTGCCGGTAAGTCCGTTGCGTTGAATACACTCGAAGATGAGGGCTATTACTGCATCGACAACCTGCCGATCGCGATGATTGATCAGCTCAGCATGACCATTCAATCGATGTCACGCATCGAGCAATATTCGGGCATTGCGGTCGGCATTGATGCTAGAAATGACCCCGAATCGCTAGAGCAGATCGAAGCGATCAAACAAAATCTCATTGCGCGTGGCTTTGACGTACAAACCATTTTTTTAACTTGCGCTAGCGATGTATTGTTACGACGCTTTTCGGAAACTCGCCGACGCCACCCGCTGACTTCATCGTATATTGATATCAACCAAGCGCTCACACTCGAAGACGAATTGCTCGAGCCGCTCGAGCGTATCTCTGATCTAATCATCGACACCTCAAATCTGAATCTGCACGACCTCAGAACGATGCTGATCTCAAGATTAATGGGCAAACGCAGCGCTAACACAGACATCCACATTCAGTCTTTTGGTTTCAAGCACGGCCTCCCAAGCGAGGCCGACTTTGTGTTCGATGTACGCCATCTACCCAACCCACACTGGGTGCCTTCGCTGCGCCCGCTCACAGGGCTCGATCAACCCATCGTCGACTATTTATCCTCTAAACCCAATGTCACCGCAATGATTGAGTCAATCGCTGAATTTATCACGACGCAAGTACCGGAGATCAATCGCCAAGGTAGGGCCTACCTCAATATTTGTATCGGCTGTACAGGTGGCCGACATCGTTCAGTTTTCATTGCCAAGCGCATTTGCCAGCACTTGCAACAGTCCCTCAAAGACAACTCCGTGCAAATCATTCATCGTGACAAAGATCGCAGAAAAGCAGGATAGACAGATGATCAGCCAAGATATTCAATTGATCAACAGACTTGGGCTGCATGCCAGAGCATCTGCCAAGCTGGTGAAAACGGCCAGCGGCTTTAAGTCATCGATCGAAATCGGCCGACACGGCCAAATGGTCAATGCCAAAAGCATCATGGGCGTCATGATGCTCGCCGCGGCTTATGGCGCGGAGCTCAAAATTCAGGTCGAAGGCACTGATGAGGAGTTGGCGATGGACGCGATGACCGATCTAATCAACCGCAAGTTCGATGAGGAAGACTAGTGACACTCGAGATTCAGGGCGTCGCGGCATCTAGGGGACTTGCTGACGGTGAGGCCTACATTCTCCAACGTCGGCGGGCAAATCTAAACGACAACAAAGTCGCTAAAAGCAATGTTAAAACCGAAATCGAGCGACTAAACCTAGCCTTCTCCCAAGCTCATCTACAGGTCATTCACTTTCGTGACGACTTGCAAGAGCGCGGCCAATCTGAGATCGCGTCATTTTTCGAAGCGCAATTACTTATGCTGGAGGATGACGGGCTTATCGAACCCATCCGCGAGCTCATTCGCGCCGAGTTATTTAACGCTGCATGGGCCATTCATACGCACCGGCAACACCTCATCGATTTATTCGAGTCGATGGATGATGACTACCTAAAAGCTCGCCAGGACGATGTCCGCCACGTCCTAGATCGCGTGATCGATCAATTGCAAGACAAAGGCGAAGAGCGCAGCCATATTGATTGGGCAGGTAAAATTGTCGTCGCCGACGACCTGACACCTGCAGATACCGTACATATGCAACAGCAAGGTGTGGCGGGCTTCATAACCGAGCTGGGTGGACCATTAAGCCACGCTGCCATACTCGCCCGATCCCTTGGCATCCCAGCGATTACCGGCGCCATTGGTTGTTCTCAGCTACTCTCTCCAGGTGAAATCGTATTGCTCAATGGCACGTCCGGCGTCGCACTCTCGGCACCTGATGTCTACAGCGAGCATGATTTTCGCGAGAAACAACGTAACGAAAAGCAATCGAGGCGCGATCTTGCCAAGTACCAAGACTTACCCGCCGTCACCGCATGCGGCACCGCAATCACCCTTAAGGCCAATATCGAACTAGAGGAAGACGTCAAATTACTGCGCAAGTTTAAAGGCGAAGGCGTCGGCCTCTACCGCACTGAATTTTTATATCTGTATCGTGATACCGCACCTGATGAGGAAGAGCATTATCGCAATTACATTCGTATTATTCGTGCACTTAAGGGACAGCCCTTAACCATTCGCACTCTAGATTTGGGTGCCGACAAAGAATTCGCCGCCGAAAGGCAGCACGCAATGAACCCTGCGCTAGGGCTTCGAGGCATACGCCGATCCCTCGCCAACCAAAGCATGTTTATGACGCAGTTGCGCGCAATACTGCGTGCGGCTGCGAAGGGGCCGGTGCACATCATGTTTCCCATGATCACGTCGCTTGCCGAAGTCGAGCAAACGCTCGAGCTACTCACCCAAGCACGTGGGGACCTTCGCCGCGGCGGATACAAGGTAGGCGAGGATGTGAAAGTTGGCGTGATGGTTGAGGTACCCGCTGCTGCAATACGCGCAGAATCATTTGCCAAGCACCTCGATTTTTTATCTATTGGCACCAATGATCTCATCCAATACACGCTGGCGATCGATCGAGATGACGAAGCGGTATCGAATTTATACGACCCTTCGCACCCCGCAGTGCTAACACTGATTCGTGACACCATTGCGGCCGGGCAAAAAAATGGCGCGGCCGTCTCTGTGTGTGGGGAAATGGCGGGCGACCCTGATTATGTGCGCGTACTTCTCGGCTTGGGACTCCGAGAATTCTCGGTGCCAATTAACGCCATGTTGGAGGTCAAAAGCATACTGGCGAGTACAACAATTGCCGATGCCAAGAAGCTGACCGACCGAATGCTACGCGAAGATCGAAAAGACAAACAATCATTACTGCTGGGACAACTGAATCAACGCGAAATAAAGCCCTAACTACTCACAACTTATCCACAAGCAAAAGTGCATAAACCCTATATCTTGTGTTTTGCCAAACGCAAAACCACAATTTATTGTGTTTTTGACTTGCAATGTGACCCGGATCTCACTACGCTTTATCGTATCGTTTGGCGCATCTTCGCGCCCAATCTTCTCGAGACCTGAGGTAAATAAATCAATGGCAAAAAGTCCGCTGTACGCTGTACAAAACCCATTACAACTGGGTGAGGGTTCTGATTTGGATCGAGTCAAAATGCAAGATGCATCTATCGATATTTGGGACAAGAAATATCGCCTAAAAGCCAAAGACGGCACCGCAGTGGACGCGGACATTGAAGCAACGTATCAGCGTGTCGCAAAAGCACTCGCCGAAGTAGAGCAAACGGAGGAGTTGCAGCAATATTGGCAAGATAGATTTGCTTGGGCTCTGCGCAATGGCGCTATTCCTGCCGGACGCATCACATCAAATGCCGGCGCGCTCGCGCACAAACCAGCCACTTCGACCATCAACTGCACTGTTTCAGGCACGATTGGCGACTCGATGGACAATATCCTCGAGAAAGTCCACGAAGCCGGCATGACCCTCAAAGCGGGCTGCGGCATTGGCTACGAATTCTCTACCCTTCGTCCAAAAGGCGCTTACGTGTCAGGCGCGGGCGCACACACCAGCGGCCCACTGTCATTTATGGATATCTTTGACAGCATGTGCTTCACCGTGTCCTCTGCTGGCGGTCGTCGCGGCGCACAGATGGGCACCTTTGATATTGGCCACCCTGATGTTCTCGAATTTATCCGCGCGAAGCGCGAAAACGGACGTCTGCGCCAGTTCAATTTGTCGCTTCTGATCACCGAAGAATTTATTGAAGCAGTCAAAAACGACGCGGATTGGAACTTAGCATTCCCGATTCGCATCAAAGAACTCGAGAGCGAACAGCTCGATCTAAACGACAAGAGCCAGGTCATCTGGCGCGATTGGCCCTCTAACGAAGGCTATGTCACCGATGACGAGGGCATGGTGGCCTGCAAAATTTTCAAAACACTCAAAGCTCAGCGTCTTTGGGATTTGATTATGGCATCCACCTACGACTACGCCGAGCCTGGCTTCATCCTTATCGACAAAGTCAACGAACTGAACAACAACTGGTTCTGTGAAGAAATCCGCGCAACCAACCCCTGCGGCGAGCA
>JABXHR010000188.1 GCA_013373515.1 Gammaproteobacteria bacterium
CTGTTTGCGCTGGTGGCGGGCGACTTGGGCGTCATCGAGCGCCCCTACGAAACTGCCGATGGCAAAGACGTCAGGCTCCGCATATTTAGCGAGCATAAGAACATCGAGCAATGCCACTTCGCACTCGATTGCCTCGAAAAAGCCATGCGCTGGGACGAGCGCCGTTTTGGGCTCAACTACGATCTCAGTGATTTTATGGTGGTGGCAGTCGATGCGTTTAATTTTGGCGCCATGGAAAACAAGGGACTCAATGTATTTAACAGCGCATTGTTGCTGGCTGACCCCGAAACCGCATCCGATATGGACATGCAGCGTGTCGATGCCGTGGTGGCACACGAATATTTCCACAACTGGAGCGGCAATCGCGTCACCTGTCGAGATTGGTTTCAGATCTCGCTCAAAGAGGGGTTGACGGTTTACCGCGAGCAGGAATACATGGCCGATCACTACGACCGAGCCACCGCACGTGTTGAAGACATCAAATTACTGCGTCAGCAACAGTTCCCCGAAGACGATGGCCCGATGGCACATCCGGTTCGGCCAGCGGAATACAGCAAGATCGATAACTTCTATAGCGCCACCGTCTACGAAAAAGGCGCAGAGGTGATTCGCATGATGGAGAGCTTACTCGGGCGCGAAGCCTTTGATCGCGGCATTGCGCTGTATTTTGAGCGTCACGATGGTCAAGCGGTCACCTGCGATGACTTTGTCCAAGCCATGCAAGACGCCTCGAATGTCAACTTGGACAGCTTCAAGCGTTGGTACTCACAAGCTGGCCGCCCGCGTGTGACGCTCGATTTCAGCTATGACGCCCAAGCCAAGCAACTACACATTGATTACCAGCAACGAATCGACAACCAACCCTACCCCGATCCACTGACCCTACCGTGCAAGGTGGCTTTGCTCGACGCCGCCGGTACAGAGATCAAACAAAACGAAAAAGACGCCATGCTGGTGATGGATCAATTTGAGGGGCGACTTACGCTAAGCGAGGTGCCGAGCGAGCCGACTGTGCTGCCCTTTGTGGCGCTGTCCGCGCCCGTGTCGGTGCACCAGTCGCAAAGCAACAGTGCGCTAGCTTTAGCCCTTCGCGCTGCGCCAGACGGTTACAGCCGCTACGAGGCCGCGCAGCAGCTGATCCAACGCGCCTATTGGCAAGACGACCAAGACGCCCAGTCCCACTATTTAGAGACGATATCAAGCCTACTCGATCAGCCGCTAAGTCCTCGACTACTGGCCATGCTACTGGCCTTTCCATCGTTTGATGAGGTCAAGTCTGGCCATGCGCAAATCGACGTTGATCAGTTCTGTGACTTTAAGCGCCAAATTCTCAATGCTATTGGCGAGCAGAACAGCGCTGGGTTGATGGCGATGTTTGAGTCCTTGCACCAGCGCACTCGAAACAGTGGCTATGAAGCGGCTTCAGAGCGCATGCTGCTGACACAGCTCATGCGGCTTATGCCCAAAGAACATGCCTATGCTTCGGCACTCAAGCTCTACGACACTGCCAACAATCTCAGCGAACGCACAGCGTCGCTACAGTGGCTCTGTGCCAATGGCGATGACGATGACATCAATCGTCGACTCGACGATGCCTACCAGCGATGGTCGCATCATTCTGTCGCCTTGGATCACTGGTTTAGAGCGCAGGTCAGTGGAGATGGTGAGTACAATCGCAACCGATTTACCGCGCTGCTCTCGCACCCAGACTATACCCACAAGATCCCCAATCGCGTGCGCTCGCTAATGGCGGCCTTTATGGTCGGCAGTGTGACAAGCATGCTCAGAAGCACCGACCTACATGCCCGGCTATTTAGCGAAACACTAAAGGTCGACGGCATCAATCCAATGATGGGTGCGCGCTTAGGTGGCTTACTGAATCGCTGGAAAGATTACAGTGGCCGCATTGGCGACTCACTGCACTCAGAGCTTGAGGCGTTGTCGAAAGAGGACATTTCCGACACCTTGAGAGAGATTGTTGAGAAATCTTTGGTTTAGTTAAGGAACCTCCGAACAAGTCCCTGCACGTTTCGCGGGAGAATTTAACGGGGCTGGCCATCCAGCGTGCTGAGCTATGAGACTCTCGAAGCATCGTGGCCACGCCGTTATCGAGAGGATAGACCGCCCCCTCAAATCCCCGCCCGGAGGGACAAAGCGAATTATTCGGAGTTTCCTTAAGCATCCGCCAAAGGCGTTACGCGCTGTAACGCCATATCCCAAGGAAAATTAATCCAAGTTTCCTGTGGCACTTCGACAATACAGTCATCAACCATTGGGCGGCCGGCAGGCTTGGCGTAGACAGTCACAAAGTGCGCTTTGGGCAGCATTTCTTTGACAAATTTCGCCGTATTACCGGTATCAACGAGGTCATCGACCAAGATCATGCCCTCACCGTCGCCAGCATCTGCTGCCTTGATCATCTCGACCTCACTGAATTGACCGATACCGGTGTAACTTTTTACGCCAACCGTATCGATCCAGCGAATGTCCAGCTCGCGGGCGATGATTGCGGCGGGCACTAAGCCGCCACGAGTGATACCGACAATCCCCTTCCATTGATCGCTCGGTAGCAACCGTCGGGCAAGTTCGCGGGTATCGCGGTGAAATTCTTCCCAAGAAACGAAAAAGTGCTTATTTGGCGTCATAATCGGTGTCTAGTTTAATGTGTGTTTATGTTAGCGCAGTTAGCGGTGGCGAATTTCAAATACACTGCGCAAACCTGGGCTGCGCTCAAAGTCGGCAGGCAGACTGGCGCGACTGGTGTCTTTCACTTGAAATTGATCGCTAATGGCTGGATCGAGCGCGAATTTGCGCCGATTTGTAGAGAAAAACAACACCCCATCGGGTGCCAAGCATTTCAAGGTGTCCTGCAACAGTGCGACATGATCGCGCTGAATATCAAAGGTGCTGTCCATGCGTTTGCTGTTAGAGAAGCTCGGCGGGTCGAGGTAAATCACATCAAACACCTCTCGACATTCCCGAATCCACGCCAACACATCCCCTTGAATAAATTGATGCTCGGCGGGATCGAGCTCATTGAGCTTAAAGTTATCTTCCGCCCAATCGAGGTAAGTATTGGATAAATCGACGCTGGTGGTGTTCGCACCTGCCATCGCCGCATGCACGGAAGCAGAGCCGGTATAGCAAAACAGATTGAGATAGCGCTTACCGGCCACCCCCTTGGCAGACCAACGGCGCAATTTGCGATGATCTAGAAACAGACCCGTGTCCAGATAATCGTGCAAGTTCACCCAGAATTTCACCGGCGCTTCATCAACCACAAAACGCTGGTTGCGTTTACCTTGACGCTCATACTGAGACGTCCCCGATTGACGTTCGCGCCGCTTCACGGCGATTTTATGGGCCGGACATTGCGCCTGTTCGGCCAAAGTTTCTAGCGCAAACGCCAAGCGCCCACTGGCCAGCGCGGGCGAGATTTTATGATCGGCAGCATACTCAGCCACATGCCAACGTCCGGCGTAGTGATCAATCGCCAACGCAAACTCTGGCAAGTCGCGATCATAAACCCGCACAGCATTGCTCTGCTGCTGCTTGCAATGTCGATCGAGCTTGGCCAAGCACTTGCCTAGCCTAGCAACGAAGGCTTGCTTTGAGCCCTCAGACAGCGCGATCTCTGCGCCATCCTCATCTGACTGCACTTCGATATCGCCATAGGCGACATGAATCGCCTTGCGCCCACGACCCAACTCTAGCGTCTCAAAGCGCTTGGGCGGGCGATAGCCGTCAATTTGGCCCAGCACCATTAGTTGCAGTGAACGCGTAAATTTGGGCGGTCGGCTGTTGAGCGCCCAAATTAAGCTGTCGCCCGAGTGCACAGAATCCAGGTGATCTGAAACATCGACAAACGTTTTTTGCTGCTGATAAGCCGACACATCCAAACGCGATGCAGCAAGCGCAGTCGGCCAAGCTTTCCAAAGCGCAAATTCTTCGCGCTCCTCGGCATTGAGTTTTGCAAACCCTGATGCCGCCAAACGGACCTGATTCACCGCGCGCTCGTCGCCCGCAATGGCGATGCGCTGACCCTTGGCATTCAAAAGCGCCCAATCGATTGCCAAGTTGCGGCCAAAACGCTTTCTAAACTCTGGGCCAGTCAGATCAATCGCGAGATTAACCTGCCCCTGAAACTCGCCCCCCGCCAAGCGCAAGCCATCAGGCACTTCAAAGGCGTGGCGATGCGTATTGCGAGGCGTAACATCCGTGATCATTTGCCGTAAGTCCGCGCGAAACGCGGCAACTTTTTCTGCGCCGCCACTACAACCGATGGCCGAGGTATTGACCCGCGCATCGTTTTTCAGATGAATACCCCATGGCACTTGCGCCAAGGCTTGCTTTAAGCCGGGTAGTGGCACATCGTCCAACAGCGGAATTAGGCACTTGTCGATCAACGGCAACCATTCGAGAATGGCCACCAAATCTGCCGTTTCCAGTTCGACATCTATCCAGCGCGATTGCGGTACTGACACCACCTTGCAGCCCAATTGTTCAAGGGCCGCACGCAGGATTTGTGGAGCGGGGGTTAAAAGTCTAAATTTACGCATATCGCAATCATACAGCGCGTACACTATGTCTATGGAAAATAAAACACATTTCGGCTTTAAACAGGTGGATGCCGAGCAAAAAGCATCCATGGTTCGCGGCGTCTTTGATTCGGTTGCCAGCAAATACGATGTCATGAACGACGTCATGTCTTTCGGCGTGCACCGAGTATGGAAAGCTCTCGCCATCGCACAAAGTGGCGTTCGCCCCGGGCAGCAAGTGCTCGATCTCGCTGGCGGCACAGGCGACCTCACCATCAAGCTAGCAAAGAAAGTCGGCAAAACAGGAAAAGTTGTGCTGTCCGACATCAACCAATCGATGCTCGATCAAGGCCGTGATCGACTGATTGATGCGGGTATCGTCGGCAATGTCGACATTGTCCAAGCCGATGCCGAGCAACTGCCGTTTGAAGACAATCGCTTCAACTTGGTCACCATGGCGTTCGGATTACGCAACGTCACACGCAAAGAGAACGCACTCAAAGAAATCCACCGCGTGCTCAAACCAGGCGGTCGCGTGTTGGTGCTAGAGTTCTCCAAACCAGTCATCGACCCGCTATCGAAGGCTTACGATCTCTATTCCTTTAAAGTGCTGCCGACCATGGGCAAGCTTGTGGCCAACGATGCCGAAAGCTACCAATATCTCGCCGAGAGCATTCGCATGCACCCCGACCAAGAAACCTTGGCCGAGATGATGCGCGAAGCCGGGCTTGAGAACGTCAGCTATCAAAACATGACCGGCGGCATTGTCGCCCTGCACAAAGGGTTTAAATACAGTTGATTGGCCTCAGTCTGATACTCAAACCAGCGGAAGTCGTGATCAATAATGCCTTGGCAGCACGTGCTGATCGCACGACGTTGTTGCGCGGCGTAACCGGGCGTTCGATGTTGGTTCGCCACCAGAGTGGCTTGGGCGTGGCACTGATGTTTACCGATCGCCAAGTGCATTTGAGCGCACCCGACGACGGTGACTACGACTTGCTGGTGGAAGGTAACTCAACTGCACTGCTAGAACTCCTAAAAACCGGCGAGCCGGGCGAAGGGCTAAAGGTCAGTGGCGAAGTGCGCATCGCACGGGCGCTGATGCATATCGCCGATGCCATTTGGCCAGATATCAGCGGCGGTCTGTTTCAAAACCTTGGCCCCATGCTCGGTGGCAAAATCGAGAAAAATATCCGTGTCGTCAAAGACATCATGGACGAGCGCCAAAACGATCTCAAGCTGAAACTGCGCGCGCATTTGGCGCAAAACAACGCCGTGGTCACGCGCGATGAATTCGAGGAGCACGCCACCAAAATCGACCAACTGCGCCGTGCAATCGTTCGCCTAGAAGCCAAAGCGCAAAAACGCACATGAAACAATTTTTGCGCCTGATCCAAATACTTAGCGCCATTTGGAAAGAGAAGCTCGATGTCCACTTTTTGGGCAACCCGCTGCGCTTTCGTCGTGCGGATAGTGATGATCGTGGCGAAGCGCTACGCAGAACTCTTGAATCTTTGGGCCCAGTGTTTATCAAGCTTGGCCAAGCACTCTCAACACGGCCAGATTTATTTCCACCAGATATCGTCAGCGCCCTAAGTAAGCTCCAAGACCGCGTCGAGCCCTTTGACAACGCCACAGCGCGCGCCGTGATCGAAGCCCAGCTCGGCCAGCCGATTGAAGCACTGTTCAGTGAATTCTCTGCATCACCTATGGCGGCCGCCTCGATCGCCCAAGTGCACCCTGCAACGCTCACCACCGGTGAAGACGTCGTCGTCAAAGTTCTGCGCCCCAGTGTCGAGAAACGTGTCGCTAAAGATATCGCATTGATGTTTGTGATCGCCAAACTAGTGCAGCGATTTTTTGCCGAAGGCAAACGCCTACGCCCTGTCGAAGTGGTGGATGAATTTCAAAAAACGGCCGAAGACGAACTCGACCTCATGCGCGAGGCGGCCAACTGCGCCATGCTTGGCAAACACTTTGAACACAATGACCTCCTCTATGTGCCCAAGATCTACTGGGACCTGTGCCGTGAGCGAGTCGTGGTGATGGAGCGCATCTATGGCCACCGCGTCAGTGAAATCGAGTTCTTCCAAGAGCAAGGCGTCAATATGGAAGTCCTGGCGCGCAAAGGAGTGGAGATATTCTTCACCCAAGTGTTCCACAACAATTTCTTCCACGCCGATATGCATCCCGGCAATGTCTATGTCGACATCAGCGACCCGAATGACCCAAGTTATATTGCGCTCGATTTTGGCATTATGGGCACGCTGACGCACAACGACCGAAATTACCTTGCCGAAAACCTGTTGGGCTTTTTCCGCCGCGACTATCGCAAAGTAGCAGAGCTACACATTCAAAGCGGTTGGGTGCCCTCGCATGTGCGTGCCGAAGAGCTAGAAATGGCCATTCGCACCGTGGCAGAGCCCATCTTTGGCAAGCCGCTGAAAGACATTTCCTTTGGCGTGGTTTTGCTTCGCCTGTTTAGCGTTGCACGCCGCTACGAGATGATTGTGCAACCGCAATTGGTGCTACTCCAGAAAACCCTGCTCAATATCGAAGGTCTCGGGCGAGAGCTCTATCCAGATCTCGATTTATGGGCCACCGCCAAGCCCTTTATTGAGCGCTGGATCGACGAGCAAAAAGGGATTCGCGCACTGGGGCGCGGCTTAAAAGACGAAGCACCGGGCTGGGCTGAAATGTTGCCCACCTTGCCCAGAATGACCCATCAATACCTCAGCCAGCGCCCCAAAATGGATGCGGAACTCGCTGCCAGACTGGCGCAAATCGACCAGAGCCTCAATCGAAAACGTTGGCCGGACAGACTGCTTTGGCTGGCCATCGGCGCTGCACTAGCGGCGATTGTGTCGCAAATTTAAATTTTGCGGGCTCAACCCGTGAGCCCTGTCACATTCAAAATTTTGCCCCGCAGTCAGACAGCGATATAGTGCTGCCATAACATACAAATATAGGGTCGGCATGAACGTCCCAGCTGTCGCACAAACTATAACTTCAGGGCCTATACGTCGTGGTCTCGCTGTCGCGCCTACCGGCAAATGCAGCAAAGATCATTCGGCGCGTCCACGCTTAGAATATGTCTATCAAGGTGAGTACATCCAAAGTGGCAGCCATCGCACCCAATCTGCACACCAAAACACCCATAGCAACACCTATGACGGCACCCTAGCCGACAAACCAAGTGCCGTCGCCGCCTACGAGACGGTGGCGAATATTTGGTCGCCCCACCATTATCCTGGTGAGGTTTTACGCGCTTACGCTTGAGGCAAAAGTTTCTCTATCAATTGCCCCAAATTCGCGCATAATCCGCATCACTTTCCCTGCGCTAGGCACTCATGTCTCACGCCCCCAGACTTGCGAAACTTGAAGATCTAAACGAACTCGTTGCACTAGAAAACCAATGTTTCGACAGTGACCGTATCAGCAGCCGAAGCTTTCGCTACTTCCTCAAAAAGGGCCAAGCCCAAATTTGGGTTTGCGGCGCACCAATTAATGCTTATGCCCTTCTGTTGTTTCACCGTGGCACGAGCTTGGCAAGAATATATTCCATTGCCGTCTCGCCTGATGCACGTGGACGCGGGCTTGCAAAGGCCCTACTAGAGCAGCTGGAAAGTGCTGCAGTCGAACACGGAACCTTGTTTATTCGTCTCGAGGTCAAGGCGAATAATCACGCGGCCATCAAGCTATACGAACAGCTGGGCTACAAACCCATTCGTCATCTTGCCCACTATTACGAGGACGGCTTTGATGGCATTCGAATGGAAAAGCCCTTAATGGCACACGCCAGCCGTCAAGCCGCTAAAGAGATTCCATTTTATGGCCAAACCACGGACTTCACCTGTGGCCCAGCCGCCTTGATGATGGCGATGAAACGCCTTAACCCGTCGCAAGCACTCCACCAGATTGAAGAGCTCAATTTGTGGCGCGAAGCCACCACCATTTTTATGACCACAGGCCATGGCGGCACCTCGCCAGCGGGGCTGGCACTGGCAGCCCATCGACGCGGTATTGCCGCCGAGATTTGGGTAAGTCATGAAGAACCCGCGTTCTTAGATAGTGTGCGCAACCCAGACAAACGCCAGATCATCGAAAGCATCGACGCTGACTTCCAACAGCAATGTCAGCGCAATGGTATACCCACACAACTTGGCCATTTCAGTTTGTCTGATCTCGGTGACGCCATGGCACGTGGGCGGCAAATTTTGCTGATCATCAGCACATATCGCTTTAACCGCAAAAAAGAGCCGCATTGGGTCTGGATTGTGTCGATTGATGAGCAATTTGTTTATATCAACGACCCAAACATCGATCCAAATGATCATCGCGAAGCGCTGGATTCGGTGTACCTCCCCGTGCCGCGCGCCCAATTTGAACAAGCCATGAAATACGGCCAAAAGCGCTTTCGCGCGGCGCTGTTATTATCTGCGCAAACCAAATAAGGCCACTGGTCGAACCACAATTAAACGGTGTAAAATCGCCGCTTTATTTCACGAGACCAACACATGGGCCGCTCATACGAAAACCGCAAAGCCTCCATGGCCAAAACCTCTGACATGAAGGCCAAACTCTACAGCCGCTATGGCCGTGAAATTTACATGAGCGCCAAATCCGGCAGCACCGATCCCACCGCCAATGTCCAACTCCGCGGCATCATCGATCGAGCTAAAAAAGACCAAGTTCCAAGTCACGTGATCGACAACGCCATCAAAAAAGCCCAAGGTGGTACCGGTGAGAACTTCTCACCAGCCATGTACGAAGGCTACGGCCCCGGTAACGTCATGGTGCTGGTCGAATGCCTGACCGACAACCCAAATCGCACCATCTCGGAAGTCCGCACTTGCTTTAACAAAGGCAAAGGCAAAATCGGCACTCCCGGCACCGTTGCCCATATGTTTGAACACTTGGCCATTTTTGTTTTCGACGGCGATGAAGACCAAGTGATGGAAATTCTGCTCGAAGCAGACGTCGATGAACTCGATATTGAAACCAACGGTGACAAGCTCAACGTCTTCGCCGCACCAAGCGAATATGCGAAAACAAAAACAGCGCTCGTTGACGCCCTGGGCGAGATCGACTTTGAGGTGGATGAAATTCAATACTTTCCTCAAACCACCGTCGCGCTCCAAGGTGAAGATCAAGACAATTTCGATAAATTGATTGCGCTACTGAATGATGTCGATGATGTGCAGAATATTTGGCACAATGCTGAGATTTAAATATCACCCAAACGGGCGAAATAAAAAATAATAATTTATCAACTGGAAATAAACATTTCCAAGCCGAATAGATTGATTTCGAATAGCAAATTAATCAACTCTGCAATAACGAAAAAATAACAGCAAGCCGAAAAAATACTCCCATGCAGCGTGATATATTCGCCCCGATATATAAGGGAGTATTTGACGATGAAAAGAAAAAAACTATTATGCTGTCTATTGGTTGCACTCATCGCCTCTTGCGGAGGTGGAGGCGGAGGCTCTGAAAAGGAGAAATCTGATGCCAATAACGGCGAGAGCAACGATCCAGAAACCGAGCGCAGCCTCGAAGGCAATGTCGGTTTTTCCAACTTCAGTGGCGCAAGCGTATGTCTCGACATAAACAACAATTGGATATGTGATGCCGGTGACAGACAGACAACGTCAGATGACGAAGGCAAATACAATTTCACCGGATTGACTGATTCAGAGGTCAATCACCGATTAATTGCTACGACAACAGATACACATACGCCTATGTACTCCTCTGCGGGTACCGGCAGCGCCAGAAATATCAACCTCGTGACCACACTCGCCGAATTTTCTCACCATCAGGGCACTTCACTGGCACAAAGCCTGATTGCTGCTCAAGCCAACTTTGACAGCGCTGATATCAGCACACTGGGAAATATCAATCAGACCGAGAGCGCAAACCTCGCATCCAACCCTGCAACACGCAATTATTGGCGATTGCTTGAGGGGGCATATCTTTACATGATGCGCGGCGTAGAGCCTGCAGAGTACGCGCTGCTAAACACAGTTGAAAAATTTCCAAGTATGGTTAGCGAGTCGGCCTTAGAGTCGTTGACGACCATTGCTAATGCCACAAAGAATACCACCTACCACTGGGAGGCACTGCACGTCGGTATTCACGATTGGAAAGCCGACAATGTATTCACCGCGCCAAAATTCTTCAAAGAAGGGGCCAAAGACCTTGCACCGGAGGGTATCCAAGACATCGAGTACATCTCTTTTGGCAACGATATTCACCTGATCGACGACAAGGAGCAAACGTCTCTCAGAATCAATGTCAAATGGAATATTGCAGACACTGACAACTTATCAGACACCGACAAGCTAGCAGAATCGTTCTCTAACTACAGCCTCAGAGTAACCAGCAATGGCGAAACTATTTGGTCATTGGCTGATTTTGATCTCGCATGGAATGAAGCGTCGTCGACAGGCGTCTATGCAGCCGTCGACGACGGTCAGTTTGACTTGTTTGTGCGAGATTCATCGAAGGCGCTCTCCGCAAACCAGCCCTACCGACTAGAGCTTTGTCGTGGCGATTGCAGCACCGGAACAACCGCAATACTTGCCACACAAAGCATAGACAATGTAGCGGACGTTACCCCGTATGCATCCGTGACCAAGCTCTCCGCACTCACCAGCGAAATAAAACTGTATACGATCGATGGCGCCACAACTGACGACGGCAACATCACGCCAGTCTTCGCATTTCTACCACTGAATTATCGCCAAGGCACCGTGAGAGGCAGGCTCAGCCTAACCGACAGTTCTGGCAACACCATTCGTGACGAACAAACCTTCAAACAAGCCATCTCTACTTTCTATGTCGATAGCGAGGCCTTGGATAATTTCGCATCTGCAACCCTGCGTCTGGAGGTAAGGGACGATTGGGACTGGCAGCACACTGCGTGGCGAATACGCACAGGCGAAAGTAGCGTAAACATAAACACCAAACCTCAGGGCCTGACAGAATTTAGTGTCAGCCAAATTGCCTTACACAACATCTGGGCAGACGGTGAAGTAGGCGGTTGGCGCGATGGCTATCGCATCAGAACCCGTCATTGGTTTGACGATGTGAAACCAATCAAAATGGAGTTACTGAGTGAGGATAGCCAAATCGTCGGAACGATCTGCCTACCGTCCGAACTTCCAAATCGCAGCGGCTTCGATAGTTTCAGCGAACTTGAAACCAATAGTGACGGCACCCAATACCCAACTGATACCGATTGCGGAGAAAACACCTACACCTCTGTATTCAACGCCAGTAAAACAAATGGCTGGTTTGACATCGTCGTGAACAAGAAAGGTGAATGGCGAGTTGATGATGCACCGGTTATCGAAGTCAATGTTAACGGCGAAATTGACTCCGGCGCGACCATGATGGAAAACACAAATTATGCCGCTGCATCAACGATTAAAATCTCGTACAGTGATGGAACCGCTGAAAGCGTCAAACTCCCTAAGACACGCTATAACTACAGCTTAGATGGCATTACCCCGGAAAAAATCCAGATATGCAAAGCGGCCAACGACAGGCTACGGTTCACCGCTCAAGGCCCCGATGCACTACTCAGTCACAAAGGCACGGTTTCCCCAACCCTTAAAGTGCGTATCAGATACCAAGATGGCGTCGCCGAAAAATTTGAGCGTGACGGCGCTTTTGGCAACAGTGCAACTTTTTTGCGCTTCACTGATCACGCATCAGATGACGAAGACAAGGCAACCCTAAAGGAAGCACTGGCAGAGTCAGACATTGACCGCGTTGAGGTCACCGTCGGCTTCGAGGACTACAACATTCGAAACTTTGATACAGCCCCAACACTCGAGATACAGATACGAGACGATAGCTTCACTGCAAGCGATCTACTCAACGCGCCGATGTGCCAATAGCGCTTCCTTAGATCGGAAGGTGTTAGATTTGCCCTGCCTCGTGCAGGGCTTTGTTTTGAATTGGTCAATCAGTTGTCTTCATTTGCAGAACGCTTGGCCCGCTCTCGAAACACCACAAACAAACCCGACCCCACAATTAGCAAGCCCCCCACGATCGTCGCGGCTGACGGCACTTCGCCAAATGCGAGATATCCCACTGGGATCGCGAAAAACAGCGATAGAAAATTAAAGGGCTGGATAAAGGATGCATCTGCGCGGCTGAGGGCATCGACCAGCAATCCGTGGCCAATAATCCCTGTGACGCAGAGCAATGCCATCCAAAGGCCAGAAACTAAATCGACCGGCTGCCACGGCTCCGCCAACGAAAACAGCGGCGCGACGATCACGCCAACTAGACCCATGTAGAAAACGGTCGTCTCTACGCCATCGACGCCGGACATTTTGCGCGTCAGCAATTGGTAAGCCGCAAACATAAAAGCGGCCAAGACAGCGATCCAAGAGGCATTACTCAGCGTGGTTTGCCAGGGTTGAATAATGATCAATGCGCCAACCAGCCCAACGACCACACTTAATCCACGTCGCCATCCCACTGTTTCACCCAGAAATGGCACGGCCAGCACAGTGACGATGAGTGGAAACGTAATAAATAATGCCTGTGCGTTTGCTAACTCTAGGTATCGAAGGGCCCATGCAAAGACCATTAGCTCAAGTACCCACAGCAATGAGCGGGCGATTTGTATAAACGGTGCGCTTGAGCGATGGACGGTTTGCAAACGACCGCGAAAATATGCCCAGAGAATTGCAGCGGCGAAAAACGCCACCATACGCACGCTGATAAACTGATGAACAGGGAAGGTTTGGCTTAGCGCCCGAGTTATGGCGTCCTGACTGGCAAACAAAAAGGTGGCCAGCACCACTTCAATCAAGGCAATTTTCTGCTGACTCTGCAAAACACTCTCCCACTGACAAAAACATTGCCAAGGACGTGTCTCGGCTATTGCGCAATGTAGGCCTCAGGGGTTGCTTTAGCAATCACTCTCGTACGCGAACTGTTACAAAATGCAAAAAAAAGCCCAACGTATAGCTGGGCAAATGGATATGGAGGAATCACTAAATTCTTTTCCCGTCTCGGTCAAATCGATAACCGTCACGAATCTGGATCACCTTTACGGGCTGATCGATATTCCAGATTTCGTGGGGACTATGTCGCACCAACACCTGATGGCCTTTGTCGAGCGCAACAAGACTGAAGCTTTCGCTACCCAGATATTCAGAAAACTGCACCACCCCTGGCTCACCCTCGGGATGGTCGGCGTCACGCAGCGATAGATGCTCAGGCCGCAAACCAAGCTCGTATGACGACGCCTCGCCCTCGGCGGCTATCTCGCTGCCATTTGGGCCGTCAATCGCCGGCACAAAGTTCATTTTCGGCGACCCGATAAACCCGGCCACAAAACGATTCTGTGGGTCTTCATAGAGCTCTCGTGGACTACCCACTTGCTGAATCACACCGCCCGCCATCACCACAATTCGATCCGCCAGCGTCATGGCTTCGACTTGGTCGTGGGTGACGTAAACCATGGTTGCATTGAGGTTTTTATGCAGCTTGGCCAAATCGTGTCGTACCGATGAGCGCAGTGCGGCGTCTAGGTTCGACAAAGGCTCATCGAAGAGGAACACATCAGGCTCGCGCACGATTGCGCGGCCAATCGCCACACGCTGTCGCTGACCGCCAGAAAGCTCTGCCGGTTTGCGCTCCAATAGGTCGGTTAGCGCAAGCATATTGGCCGCATATTCAACGCGCTCGTCAATAATATTTTGCGGTGTTTTGGCTTGCTTGAGACCCAGCGAGATATTGCCACGCACCGACAGGTGCGGGTAAAGGGCATAGGATTGGAAGACCATCGCAATGCCACGGTCTGACGGTGCGAGGTCGCTGACATCGCGCTCGCCAATTCGGACTTCACCACTGGTTTGTGTCTCTAGGCCCGCGATAATTCGCAGCAAGGTTGACTTGCCGCATCCCGATGGACCGACAAACACCACGAACTCACCGTCTTGGATATGAAGGTTGATTTGTTTTAGGACTTCTACCGGCCCAAAACGCTTAACAATGTTATTGAGTTGAAGCTGCGCCACTTATTGTTCTCCAAGGTCAACCACCTGACCGGTGACCACTGACTGATCCGCCGCCAATGCAATGGCCAGTGATTGCACGGCCTGCGATAGCGAATCTGATAGATCTAGATTCTGAGTAATTGCGTCATACAAAAACGCTTGCTCGCGCTCACACAGCGCCTGATGGTCTGGCTCATCCGCTAGGTTGATTACGGTGTCCTCTATCGCGGGCCGATCTGCGCGATGAACACGAATCGCATTGGTTTTGGTGTGCGAATCTTGATTGGCCGAACCGGCTTGATTGCTCATTTCGATCGACACCGCACCGTTGGGCGTGATGATGTCTTTCACAAAATACGCCGTCTCGGACATCATCGGCCCCCAACCTGCCTCGTACCAACCGACTGAGCCATCTGCAAAGCGGATTTGCAATTGACCGTAGTTGTAAGTGTCGATGTCATCGGCCAACTTGAGCCCAATGGCGTGTACGGCAACCGGCGTTGATTCAGCCACCGAGCACATGATGTCAAGATAATGCACACCGCAATCCACAATTGGTGACAACGACGCCAAGAGCGCTTTGTGATGCGCCCAATCTTGACCGTGTGATTGCTGATTAAGATTCATGCGAAACACGTACGGTCCACCCATGGCTTTGGCCTCAGACACAAACCGCTGCCAAGAGGGGTGATGACGCAAGATATAACCCACAACCACTTTTTTGCCGGTTTCCGTGGCCACCGCTTCGACGCGCCGGGCATCTTCCACCGTTGTCGCAATGGGCTTTTCCAAAAACACATGCGCACCGGCTCGCATCGCGGCAATGGCATATTCGGCGTGCGTATCAGCGTACGTATTGATCGAGACGACATCCGGCTTCAGCGCGGCCAATGCGTCAAAATAATCTGTGTAGTGCGGCGCCTCGGGCAAGTCCATGTCATCAGGCATTCGGCCGGAGCGCGTGCAATAGCCTACGATCTCAAAACGGGTGTGCCGATGATAGGCCATGGCATGGCAGCGCCCCATGCCCCCAAGCCCGACGACCAGCGTACGCAACGTCATTTAACCGCACCTTTGGTCAGACCGCTGATCAACTGACGCGAGAAGGCAATGTACAGTAGCAATACAGGCACAATCGCCATACTCATCGCCGCCAACAAGGCATTCCAATCATTGAGGAATTGACCAATAAACACCTGCGCACCGAGGGTGATGGTTTTGGTCTCTTCAGACGGCGCCAGAATTAGCGGGAACCACAGATCATTCCAAATCGGGATCATGGTAAACACCGCCACTGTCGCCAACGCCGGGCGTATAAGCGGCAACACCAGCACAAAGAAAATCTTAAACTCGCTGAGCCCATCCACTCGCGCGGCATTTTTAAGATCTGACGACACTTGGGTCATAAACTCAGAGAGTATAAATATGGCCAACGGTAGCCCTTGTGCCACATACACCAGAATCAGGGCGGTGAGCGTGTTGACTAAACCACTGGCCACCATCATTTTCAAGATGGCGATGGTGCCCAATCGAATCGGGATCATAATCCCGAGCGCCAAATAAAGCGCCAACAGGCGGCTTCCCTTAAACGGATATTCCGTCAACGCAAAGGCGGCCATCGCGCCAAACAGCAAAACCAACGCAATCGAGACCACGGTCACGGTCATCGAGTTCCCTGCATACAATGGGAAATTGCCCATTTCAAAGACGGTTTGGTAGCCACCAAAATACAGCGAGTCCGCATCCGGTAGTGACAGCGGGGATCGAAAAATAAATTTTTTGGTTTTGATGGAGTTGATCACCACCAAAATCGCTGGAAATAGCGCAATGACGGTATAAATACCCAGCACCAAATGTGCGCTTGAGTGCGCCAGAAAGTGTTTTGATCGTGCGTTCATGTGTTATAGCTCATAGCGTTGCAGGCGGCGCTGGATCAAGAACAGATACACCGAGACACCCACCAAGATGATTAAAAACATGACCGATGCAATGGCAGCGCCCAAATGAGGATCTGGCTGCTGAGTTTGGAAGCCGTAAAAGGTTCTAAACATCAGCGTACCCAATAGGTCTGTAGAGTAATTTGGCCCCGCCAGCGCACCCTGCACCGCATAAATCAAATCAAAGGCATTGAAGTTGCCCACAAAGGTCAGAATGCCAATCAACCCAATGGTCGGATAGATCAGCGGTAATTTAATTTTGAAAAACTGACTAAACCCACGCACACCATCGCAGTCCGCTGCCTCTAACAGCTCTTCAGGAATCGACAGCAGTGCCGCGTAGATCAGTAACATCGGTATACCAATAAATTGCCAAACCGATATCAACGACAAGGTGGTGAGTGCAGACTCCTCCAAACCAAGCCAAGGCGCGAATAAATGCTTCAGCCCCACCATATCGAGTAAATCTTTAGAGACACCCCAAATAGGTGACAACATTAGCTTCCAGATAAAACCGACAATGACGAAGGATAAAATGGTTGGCACAAATATCGCGGTGCGATAAAAGGCACCACCGCGAAGACCTCGCATCGACAACAGCGCCGCC
>JABXHR010000063.1 GCA_013373515.1 Gammaproteobacteria bacterium
AAAGTTGAGCTGATAGGTTTTGCCATCCTTTGCGGTGTATTCAAGGCAAACAGCTTGTGCTTTTACCGTGATACCACGCTCACGCTCAATGTCCATGGAGTCAAGAACTTGAGCTGACATTTCACGCTCGCTCAATCCTCCACAAATCTGGATAAAGCGGTCGGAAAGCGTCGATTTGCCATGGTCGATATGAGCAATGACGGAAAAATTTCGTATTAGGGATTGGTCCATTGAGCAAAGAGCTTTGACTTTAAGGTATCGAGGTCTGTATCAAACTGTCCGACTATTCTATCACCCACAGCGATAACAGGCACTTTGAATCCATAACTTTCAAGTAATTCTCGGCGAGAATTCACATCGATAAGCAGCGCGACGCGTTTGTTTAATGCCGCCCACTCTGTAACGACCTTTGCCGTGATTGCACAGCTGGCGCAGTCTGGCTTGATATAAACCCTAACATCAGCGGTGGCCTCGGCCTCGGTACGTGGAGGAAACGCCTCAAGCATCGACACGCTCTATCTGGTATCGCTGAGTGCTGCGAGCCGCACCCTGTAAACGCCAAACCACCGGTAGTACCAGCAAGACTGTCCAAGCACCGGCATATGGCCATAAACCAAGCGCCGCCAGTAGCGCGACCATCGGCAAGACCAGCACATCAAACACCGAGCGAAACATTGCGCCATCGGCCCAATGCACCATCACATGATCACCCGCGCTGTAGCGAAAAGACTCTGCGTGTAAATGATACTCTGGCGGTGTCACACCCAACCTGCCACAACGCCCATTGCAGCCATCACATCGAGATTGAAGAGGTGCAATTTCAAGTAGGCCTTCTGCGCTAACTGATCTGACAACGCCACGGACAGAGGGCATCAGATGCTCATGATGGTTCGACGGAAATATGCCAGCTCGCCGATCGATTCTTCAATATCGTCAAGCGCACGATGAGCGCCTTTTTTCTCAAATGCGGGCACGCTCGGCGCCCAGCGGCGCGCCAGTTCTTTCAGGGTGCTAACGTCGATATTGCGGTAGTGAAAGTGTGCCTCTAGGTCGGGCATATAACGCGACAAAAACCGGCGATCTTGGCCGATGCTATTTCCACACATTGGGGAAACCCCTTTGGGCACATGCTGCAGCAAAAAACTCATCATTCTGGCTTCAGCCTCAGCCTCTGTCGTTCGACTTGCTCGAACACGTTCTGTCAAACCGCTTTGCCCATGGGTGCGGGTATTCCATTCATCCATGCTATTGAGCAACTCATCCGATTGATGCACAACGATAATCTCGCTGACTGCCACCACGGTCAAATCTGCTTCCGTCACAATCGCTGCCATTTCAATAATGCGATCTTTTTCGACATCTAGACCTGTCATTTCTAAGTCAATCCAAGCCAAACGAGTTGTGTTATCCACCAATTAACCCTTATCCCAAGAATGTTTTCGCGTAATATTGCGATAGTTTAGCAACCTCGCATGGAATCCGCTCTATCACTGCCCTAATTCAGAATGTTCGCGTCACTGCGAGCTTTGGACAAAGAGTCGAAATCTGCACCGCAAATGGACTCGATTATGCCTTCGGCAAAAAAAGCCTTGGCCCGGTTGTCGTTGGCGACTTTGTTGACTATATGCCCAGCAACACCGGCGAATCAGGCCAATTGGCCAAAGTTCATCCACGGCAAAATTTACTCAGCCGCCCCGACCACCGAGGTAACCCGAAGCCCTTTGCGTCCAATCTTACACGCGTGGTCTTGGTGTTGGCCGACAAGCCTGGCAACGAAGACCTCTTTATCGATCAATACTATGCGGCTGCTCACCACCTAAACTGCGAGCTGACGCTATTTTTCAACAAGGTTGATCAGTGGGACAGCACAGCAAAGCAAACCTTTGCGCGCTGGCGCGACACCTATGAGCGAATTGGCACCCAAGTATTTGAAGGTTGCGCCAAGGACGCATCGACACTACGCCCTCTACAGGCGAGCTTAGCCGATGAAACCGCCATCTTTGTTGGCCAATCAGGGGCTGGGAAATCCTCCATGATTCGCCAGCTTGTGATCGAGCGCGACATCGAAGTGGGCGATCTCACCCAACACGGCCAAGGTGCGCATACAACGACCACAGCGCGACTCTATCCCAGCCAAGACGGCGGTTCAATTATTGACTCACCAGGCGTGCGCGATTTTAGATTGGAGCTATTGGAAGGCGTTGACGCCAGTAGAAGCTTTACAGAATTTGATCAGTACCTAGATGAGTGCCAGTTTAGAAACTGCATTCATCTCAACGAACCTCGTTGTGGTGTCAAATCAGCGATGGCGGCCGGAAAGATTGCGCGAAGCCGCTACGCGTCTTACCTTAGCCTCTGCACTAACGCCGACTGTTAAACGCCATCGACAATGTGGCTGGATCGATATAATCCAGCTCACTGCCCACGGGCAAACCCTGCGCTAGTCGCTGAACCTCGACTTGGTATCGCTCGGCCATTGCGGCGATGTATTCGGCAGTGGTCAGCCCCTCTACCGTTCCACCTGTCGCCAGAATGAGCGTTTTGATGCCACCTTCAGACAGCCGACCTTCCAGCACATCGACACCGATATCTTGCGGCCCGACACCATCGAGCGGCGATATCCTGCCGTGCAGCACAAAGTAGCGACCCTTAAATTGCGTGGCGCGCTCGATGGCGAGTTGATCGCTGGGATCCTCGACCACGCAGACCACAGCGTCCTCGCGTTGCGGATCAGAACAGATCTCACACAGCGCTGCCTCGGTGAGATTTCGGCACTGCGCGCAATGCTGAATATCGTCCAGCGCTCGGCGTAAACTCGCAATTAAATGCTCAGCCGCATCGCGCTTGTGCTGAATCAAATTCAACGCCATACGCTGTGCAGACTTGCGCCCCACCCCGGGGAGCAACTGCAACGCACCGACTAGGTTATCGAGAACTTGGCTCAAAACGGCAGCTTCATACCCGGTGGCAGCGGCATACCGGCGGTGACACTGCTCATTTTCTCTTTGGACTCGCGCTCTAGCGCCTGCGAGGCATCGTTAATCGCCGCGGCAACAAGGTCCTCAACCATCTCGACATCATCCAAAACCGAGGGGTCGATTTTTACCGATTTGGCTTCGTGACGACCATTGAGAGTGACCTCAACCAAACCACCGCCTGCACTACCAGTGACTTCTAAGCGAGCGACCTCTGCCTGAGCCTGCTCCATTTTCTCTTGCATCTTCTGGGCTTGTTTCATCAAGCCGCCGATACCACCACGCATAGTTAATTACCTTCTGAATCTGTTGAATTAAATATAGGTTTGATCGAGCCTTCATCAAGCCGACCACCCAATTGATCAACCATCGCTTGAACCATTGGGTTATTCATCACATCATCACGCGCTTGACGCAGGATATCTTGCTCAGCCAACGCGTTGGCTTCGGCGAGTGTATCACTGACAGCGCCCTGCTCGAATCGCAACACATAACCCGCAAAGTCTTTGGCGAAGCGCTCGGCAAGCAGCGGCTCGCTGACCCTCAGCTGTACATGCTTTTCTGAGACGCGAATCATCACGACATTGCCCTGCTGGCTTACAAAATTAGACACCGCCGCCAGCTGCCCAAAAATGCCATCTCCCGATAGTGTTCTTGCGTATTCCACCCAAGATTGGTTGTCCGTTGGCAGTGCAAAATCTGCGTTAACGGCGGTGTCAGCAGACGTAGCTGCGCCCTGAGGTTCCACTGGCGAGTCCAAAGCTGAAACTGCAGATTGCGACTCAATGGGCTGCATTGAAGGCTCAATCGCTGGCGCTTTAGCCTGCCGTTTTGGTGCGACCGGCACAGGTGCGGGCGGCTCGTCGAACAAGTTGCCCATGGAGAAATATTCATCCATGGCATTGCCAGTTTCATCCGGGTCGAATTCATAGTCATCCAGACTGGATACTGAACGCCGCTCAGGCGTTGGCTCAGGCGTTGGCTCAGGCGTTGGCTCAGGCGTTG
>JABXHR010000287.1 GCA_013373515.1 Gammaproteobacteria bacterium
ATCAGCGCGCCGAGCGGACACAGGTAGCGGCAAAACGGTTTGAATAAAAACGCTGCCAAGACCACCCAAAATAGCGCGTATGCCACCCAGACAACATCACGCACAAAAAACACCGTAATGGCTGTTTTGAATGGCTCGATTTCCACCGCGCGATCCAACCATTGTGGCAACCAAAATGCCACGGCAAACAAGCCGAGCAAAACCACATATCGCATATGTCGCAGCCAACGATCAACCTTGGCAGGCACACGCCACTTGGGCAGTTTAGCGGTGGCGCGGTAAACCAGCTCTTGCAGTGCGCCGAATGGGCACAGCCACCCACAAAACAGCGCGCGACCCCAATACAGTGCGCCCAAGATACTCGCAATCCAGACCACTGCGGAAATCGGATCGTAGCCCAAAAACGCAAGGTCACTTCCGGACGCTAGTGCACGAAACACACCCAACACCGTCACAATCGACAGCTGTCCCTGCGACACCCATCCAAGGCCGATCAACACTGCCAGCAATATCCCCATTCGCCAGCGCTGCAAACCACCCAAGCGATAAAACGGCTTTCGCCAGAGCACCCAGCCAATGCCCAAGCAGCCAAGCAATACGAGGGCAACATTGACCCACCGATCAAGAAGTGCTTTTTGCCATTGCGGCATTTCATTGTCTGGCGTGATGGGCTCATACAGCCCCTGGACAGGGGCGAACTCAAACTTCGCCTGCTGCGCACCAATTTGTGGCATAAAACTCCCGTGCGCGCGCTCGGTGATCAGTTCAATTGTCCAAGGGCTTAGCGGGTCAAACCCTATGCGTCGATCGGTGCGCACCAATAACGCAGTCCCTTGAGGGACGTCGTTTGCAAATTCCAGCAAGACATCGGCATCGCGCAAATCTAGCGGCAAATCGCCTTGTTTAAGGTTCACCCATTTTGGCGCGGTATTACGGATAAACTCAGGAGACAGCAAACCGTGACGTGCACGCTCAATCAGCAAGATCGGGTGATCTGCGGTAAATACCGTCAAGAGGTTCTGTAACTCGGCATTACTCTCTGTCGACAACACACTGGCCGCCACTGCGGGATGGCCCAAGTCAACCACCCACAAATCGATAAACTGCTCATCTGGCGATGCCAGGGCTTCGGGATCATCCCCCTCCCAAATTGTGTCAGCAAACAGCGCTTGGATATCGGCATTGCTCACTGTGAAGTTCCGAGCGATGCCCTGCTCGACCAAGGTTGCCCAAGCGGTTTGGGTAAAGCCGTCACTCGGTTTGATTGGCAAAGAGGCCACCGCGCCCGTTGCGTGCTGCCAAACTTTACGCCCAGCGCCGATAACGGACTCATGCGCGATCCGCACGCTGGCAGTGGCTTTGGTCACCCCGTCCAAATACACCATCTTGGCGCCATCGCTGCCACTACCCACTGTGATCGGCTGGAATAACGACAAGCCCGGATACTGCCCAAGAAATTGCCGCAATGGCTCTACGCCGAGCCCAGACACAAATATCGGTTCGTTCTGCTGCAACAGGCGTGTGTCGATAAATTGCCCTTGTTGATCCATCAGTACCAGTGTGTTGATGGCCGCCCCCGAAAACCCTGGCAAAGGTGCCAGGGCCTCTGACTGAAAGGCATACCCTACGGGCTTAGATTGTGCGTCGAGCAAATCGAAATATTGGCCCTCTTCGCGGTAGTCGCCAAGCACATAAGGCACCAGCAATTGCTGTTCGACCACCTCGCGCGGCACAACATCCGCCTGCAACACCCCAGCAAATAAATAACAAAACGCCATCATCACCTGCCGACATGCACGGAAAACCATGGATGCATGCTCAGCAGATGGCGTCATATCAGCTCTAAATGGTATCGAATACGGGCGGGCACACGCTTGCGCACGTGTTCAAGCAATGCACTGTCTGGACTCGGTGCAGAACGCGAATATTTTTCAAAACAAGCCAAGGCAAACAACCAAGCACTCAGTTGCATAAAGTCATGGGCTGACGATGCTGGCGCAACACGAACACGCTCTGCTGCCTGTCGATAGTCTTCGACCCTGTTGGCCATCGGTTTGCCACCGAGGGTTAGCACGTAGTCTGCAAAGGCTTGATCACCCCCCATTTTTAAACCACGTGTGGCGTTCGAAAAAGCATGGATGCCGTTAGCGCCCTCGTAAATGGCCGCGATGCGAACATCGCGGTAATGCTGCTCCACCATATACTCGCGCAAATAACCATAACCGCCCAGCATTTGCGTCCCTAACTCTGCCGCCTTCATCCCCGCTTCGGTCGAAAACACCTTGATCAGCGCCGTTAGATAGTCGGTCAATGCGGCATCGCAGCCCGTTTCGAGTGCAACCAAGGTGCAGTGGGTCATAAAGCGCGAGCCCATCGCCAATGCTTTTGATTCTAGCAGCATACGCTGCACATCTGGATGCTGATCGAGGGTTGTCGCCGCGCCATCGGCTCCCCGACCCTGAACGCGCTCCGCCGTGTATTTGCGAGCAATATCATGTGCACGTGTGGCATGTGCCACGCCCTGCAAAGACACATCAATCCGCGCATGATTCATCATGGTAAACATGGCCATCAGGCCCTGCCCCGGCTCGCCCACCAAGGTGGCTTCGGCATCCTCAAACACCATCTGACACGTCGGCGAACCATGCAAGCCCATTTTCTCTTCGATGCGAGCCACATTCACAGCGTTGCGCGAACCATTAGCGCGGTGCGAACCGCAGGCAAACAACGACAAACCCTTGATACCGTCGTCTGAAGTACGCGCCAACACCAAGTGAAAGATCTCATTCGACAAATCCTGATCGCCGCCCGAGATAAAAATCTTCTCACCGCTAATTAACCAGCTATCGCCATTTGGCACCGCCTTAGAGCGAATACGCGACAAGTCCGATCCCGCCCCCGGCTCGGTCAAGCACATGGTGGATAGCGCTTCACCGCTGGCAAGCTTTGGCAGCCAGTGATCGCGTTGCGCATCACTGCCATATTGCAGCAACGTGCGCACCGCACCGGGCACCAAGCCAGTCACCATTTGCAAGCTTTGGTTCGCACCTGAGAATATTTCGCTCACAATCGCTAGATAGATCGCGCCAAGCCCCTGCCCGCCATAGGTATCGGGCACGGTAAGCCCCGGCCAGCCTTGCTCACAATAGGCCGCAAACACAGGTTTAAACGACGGCGGCATCTGCACATGCCCGTCGATGAATTGTGCGCCAATTTGATCGCCATCGCCGTTGGTTGCGGCGATTTCACCCTCTGCAAATGACGCAAAGTGCTCGGCCAATTCTCGCGCCAAATCGCCATCCCAATCCTCGCAAACCTCTGCGTTGGCCACGAATTGCAGCGACAGCAAGATTTCGTCAATCGGTGCGGCAAACGGCGTCATAGCAGCCCTAACAAGCGTGCAGCGTTATTTTTGATGATATCGGGACGGATCTCATCGCGGATGTTGATCTTCTCAAAGTCAGATAACCAGCGCTCGGGCGTGATCATCGGCCAGTCCGACCCGAACAGAACCTTCTTCTTCAAAATGGAATTGCAGTATTTGACCAAAATACCGGGAAAGTATTTTGGCGACCAACCCGACAAGTCAATGTAGACATTGGGCTTATGCTGCGCCACGGCCAGTGCTTCCTCCTGCCAAGGAAATGAGGGGTGCGCGAGGATGATCTTCATGTCGGGAAAATCGACCGCAACATCGTCCATGTACATTGGATTGGAGTATTTCAGGCGCATACCGTTGCCCGCGCGCATGCCACTGCCCACACCGGTTTGGCCGGTATGAAACAGCGCGATACCGCCTGCCTCAGCAATGGCTTCGTAGAGTTCGTATGCCATACGGTCGTTGGGGTAAAAGCCTTGCATCGTCGGATGAAACTTAAACCCTTTGATACCAAATTCATTGATCAATCGCCGGGCTTCACGCGCACCCATTTTGCCCTTGTGCGGATCAATCGACGCAAAGGGGATCAGCACATCCGAATGCTTATCCGCTAGTTCGGCAACCTCTTCGTTCGCATAGCGTCGATAGCCCGTCTCCCGCTCGGCATCGACTGGAAAAATCACCGCCGCAATATTTTGCTCACGATAATGCGCCGCAGTCTCTTCAATGGTCGGCGGATGCTCCCATGGGGCTCGAAAATACTTGGCCATGGTCGACTGCAACTCATCGTAACCATCATCGGCATGGCAGCCACAGGGCTCCTCGGCGTGGGTATGAATATCGATGGCACGGATTTTATCGAGATCGATCATTTAAGCTCCTACCTTGATCACATGAGCGTGATCGCTGTACAGGCGCGCCACCACATCGGCGCGACGCGACAGAATTTTGTTGAAATTGAGATTGCCCTTCGCGGTGATTTCACCCTCGCCAATCGACGGCGGTTCCGCCGTTAAAATGACACGGCCTACGCGCATGGAGCTGCCGGCAAATTGCCATGCGCCCTGTGCAATTCGCTCACGAATATCGTTGGCTAACTGAGCTTCAAACGCCGAGCCGGACTCTATTTGTAAATGAGTTTCGGCGGCCATTGCCGGTGTCAAAAACACCAGCAAACCGATTTCATCGCGGTTGTGACCACAGATGACAATATCGGAGGCAATCCCCGCCAGAGCGGGCAAAATATCGAGGCGCAAGTTGGCCGCCCGCACCCAGGTACCGGTCAATAACTTAAAGTCCTCGCTAATGCGACCATCAAAACGCAGGCCCTTATCCGGATTACTCGGGTCGACAAACTTCATCGCGTCGCCGGTGATAAAGAAACCCTCTTCATCAAAGGCCTCAGCAGTTTTCTCTGCGCTGTTGTGATAAGCGCCGAATATAGAGGGCCCCTTGACCCGAACCTCAAACCGGCCCTCCCCATCGTCGATCAATTTGCAATCTACGCCCGGCAAGGGCACGCCGACCACGCCAGAGCTCGGTGAGCGCTGGTGTTGCAAAACCGCAGCAGGTGCAGTTTCGGTTAATCCCCAGCTAGACGTCATCAAAGGTATTTCGCCGATAGACGCCATCGCAGCATCTTCTAGCCCCTGCCAAACCGGCTGCGGCAAACTCGCCCCGGCGTAAAACATCATGTCCAATTCGGCGAAGTAGGTATCGCGCAGCTGCTTATTGCTGTTTAGTGCCTCAAGTAGCATGGCAAAGCCAACAGGCACATTGAAGGATAAAGTCGCCGATTGCAGCGAAAGGTTTTCTAGGGTCTTTTCGAATAAACCTTTGACCGGCTTACCCTCATCGATATAAAACGTCCCGCCGTTGGCGAGCATTAAATTGAAGTTGTGACTGCCGCCAAAGACATGGTTCCAAGGCAGCCAGTCGACCACTACCGGTGGACGCTCAGCGACAAACGGAAGGGCCGTGGCCAATTGCACTTGATTGGTACACATCATACGCTGCGTGGTTCGCACGCCTTTTGGGTTTGACGTGGAGCCCGAGGTCAGTAGAATTTTGGCCACACTGTCTGGTGTCAAAGCCCCGTAAATCGAATCTATGTCAGCGCTATCGCCCTTTAGAAATTGTTCGAAAGACTGCATGCCTGCAGGTACATTGACTGAGACCAACTTTGGTGTACCGGCCATCCATTCAAGACCCAACGCCGCCGCGTACTCTTGACCATCTTCTGCGTAGACCATACCGGGCTGGGTTAGCTCAAATACATATTGCAAACGCGGATGCGCCGCCTCAATCAACGCATACTGCTCAGCCACCGGTACAACTGGCACCCCGACATATTGTGCCGCCAGCGACAACAACGCATGATTCACGCTATTACCGGAGATAACCAAGATTGGCGTCTCTGCGGTGAGCCCCGCTGCAACAATACTTTGCGCCAAATTGCGCACCTGCTGCAAACAGTCCAAGTAGCTTAGTTTGCGCCAGCCTTCACCAGAGCGCTCGGCCAAAAACGGACGATCGGGCGTTTGCTCTGCATACTGATGTAGCCATTCGGCCACATGACGTGGCACGTCTCCGAGTGTGTGTTTGGACTGATAGAGATACACCTGCTCTGCGCGCTGCTCGAGCGCGGTTTGGTGTGGCAATAAGGTCGGCATTATCGGCTCCAAATTCGGTCAAATGCCGGTCGAAGTTGCTCAATCAAGGCGGGATCAAAATGGCCAAACACGGCCGCTTCAGCGTCTGCAACCGCATCACCGGCACGAACAGCCAGAGCCTTTCCCTCATCGGTTGGAATGAGCGCATAGGCTCGACGATCGCTGGGCAACTGCGCCCGATAGATCAGATTTTTATTTTCAAGGTCGTCGATAATGACCACCAAATTAGAGCGCTCGATCATCAACGCTTCGGCCAGTTGCGACTGCTTGAGCCCAGGGTTCTCAACGATCATCGACAACGCAGAATAGCTAATCACCTTGAGGCCCAGCTGATTGAGCTCTTCAGTAATTGCCGTATGAACCCGTGCGTAAGCGCGTTTGAGCGAATACCCAAAATGCCGCCGTAAGCTCTTATCCGTGATCTGCTCGACAGGCTCGATCATGACTTCAGTCCAAATGTTGGCTTGCGCTTTTGCAAAAATGCCGCCAGCCCTTCGACAGCATCGGGTGACGTCTGGGTAATTGCTGCGCAGAGGCTCTCAGTAAATAGCCCATCGGCCTTGGCCATATCCTCGATACGGTTGAGCGCTTGAATCATGATGTAATTCGACAACGGCGCATTTGAGGCGATTTTTCTAGCCAGCGTTTTGGCGTATTCAAGTGATTCACCCTCACCCACGACATAATGCGCCAACCCCAGTGCCAAACCCTCATCCGCCGAATATTTGCGGCCGGTGAGCATCATCTCCACCATGCGGTCTGCGCCGAGAATTCGGCCCACACGCACCGAAGCACCGCCACCGACAAAAATACCGCGCCGGCCTTCAGGCAATTGAAAAATAGTGCTTGGTTCTGCTACACGTACATGCGTCGACGTGGCCAATTCAAGCCCTCCGCCAATTACCGCACCAAACATGGCCGACACCACCGGCAAGCCGCCGTATTGAATGTAATCCATAATGGCTTGCCAATTGCGCGAATGGCGCATTGTGCCCTCCGCATCGCGCGCCACATGCTCGGACAAATCCAAACCAGAGCAATAATGGCCCGCCGTGCCAGTTAGCACCACAACCTTCACCGCTGGCGGCGGATTGCGAAAAAACGCTTCGATTTCGGCCAATAATGCATCTGACATCGCGTTGCGTTTGTCAGGTCGGTTCATCGTCAGAACGGCAATATCGCCATCAATTTCAAGAGTTGTCAGTGACGTCATCATTATCTCGGGGGTAAGCGCACCGCCCCATCCAAACGAATGAGACTGCCATTTAAAAACGGGTTTTCGACGATGCTTTGCACCAGCTGCGCGTACTCTTCAGCCACGCCAAGGCGCTTGGGAAATGGAATATTTGCGACAATTCCGGCCTTGATATCATCTGGCAACCCCGCCGTCATCGCGGTTTCGAACAGCCCAGGTGCAATCGCCATCACACGAATACCAAACCCCGCCAGCTCGCGCGCAATGGGCAGTGTCATCGAGGCCACGCCACCTTTAGAGGCCGCGTAAGCAGACTGTCCCAACTGGCCGTCCTCATAAGCCACTGACGCCGTATTAATGATAACACCGCGCTCCCCGTCGTCATTGATGGGGGACTCCTTGGACATTGCCGCCGCTGCATGGCTGAGCACCCGATAGCTGCCCATCAAATTCACGCTGAGTGTTTTTTCAAACAAATCAATCGACAGCTTGTTTTCACGGCCAACCACGCGCGCGGCAAACCCAATCCCTGCACAATTGACCACAATGCGCGCCACTTGGCCAAGCGCCATATTGGCCGCTGCGACCGAATTGGCCACAGACTCGTTGTCCGAAACATCGGTCTGAATCGCCACACCGCCACAATCATCGGCAACGGCTTGCGCTCGCTCAAGATCAAAATCCAATATCGCCACGCGCGCGCCCAGCGCAGACAAACGCCGCGCTGTCGCTGCCCCCAAACCACTACCACCGCCCGTGACGATCGCCGCGAGTCCAGCAGGATCCATTGATATCACCTTAAACTGTTTTATTGATAATAGTTATACCGCATAACTATTTAAGGATGCAAACTCAAGATCAGAAACAAGCGACTGAGTCAGACAGAGCATTCGTCGAGACGGAGCTCGACATCCCACAACAGCAATTAATAGCACTACGCAACGTGGGACCGGCACTCCGCTGCCGGGAATGCTGAGTACATCGAATCCTCAAAGCTATTCGTCGAGGCGGAACTCGACATCTCACAAACACAGGTTCTAGCCCCGTGGGACCGCGACTCCGTTCGCGGGAACGCTGAGCGGAGCGAAGCCTCAAAAGCAATTCGTCGAGACGTTGCTCAACATCCCAAGTAAGTTCTTGATCGATCCAGCAAGAAACCTACAAAACGCTCATCCAATACCGAGCAAACCTAAGCCACCCTACAAACATGACACGCTACCAATCAAAACAACTCCGACAAGCCCGAATCAGCACCGTGGGCGCGTACTACCATCTTCGGCTATGCTGCCAGAATCGGACGCCATACTTTGAGAGTCCATTACATGCAGAATGCGCCATCAAAAGCGCACACTGGATCGATGAGAAGAACCTGACACAGACGCAATGCATTGTCCTTATGCCGGATCACATCCACTGGCTTGTGACACTCAAAAGCGACAACCTCTCGAATATCGTCACTCAATACAAACGCAGCATCAATTGGAAACTCGCGTATGAACGCGCCAGCACCGGTGTCAAATGGCAAGACGGGTTTTATCACAGTCAGATTCGAACGGAATGGCAACTCAACAATGTCAGGCAGTACATCCTCGGCAATCCCGCCCGCGCAGGGATTGCTAAAGACTTTAGAGACTATCCACACTGTTGGGCGCCAATGCTTGATGAGAGCTAGAGGCTATCTCCGAGAAATTCGTCGAGACGGAGCTCGACTTCCCACAACTGCTAATAGCTCATCACGTGGGACCGGCCGAGAGTCGGACCTACTCCGCTGCCGGGAACGCCGAGCGGCAGCGAAGCCACAGAAGCCAATCGTCGACACGGAACTCGACTTCCCAAAAGAGGGACGAGCGTCGTTGAAACGGAGTTCAACATCCCACTCGCCCCCCACTTCAATCAAATCATCGCTAGAGCACTTGATCCAACGCCGCACTCAACCGAGCGACTGTCGCATCTACATCCACTAACTTATCGAGTCCAAACAACCCTAATCGAAAGGTCTGAAAATCCGCCGGTTCGTCACACTGCAACGGAACACCTGCCGCAATCTGCACGCCGATGTCTGCGAACTTCTTCCCTGACTTAATCTCAGGATCGGCGGTATAGCTCACTACCACGCCTGGCGCCTGAAAACCTTCACCGGCAACGCTTTCGACGCCCTTGCTTGCAAGCAATGCACGAACCTTATCGCCGAGCGCTTGTTGACGTGCCTTCAACTCATCAAAACCAATTTCAGCCATCTCAATCGTAATATCGCGAAATGCCCTTAATGAATCTGTCGGCATTGTCGCGTGATAAGCATGTCCACCGGCTAAGTAGGCATTCATAATGTCGGACCACTTCTTCAAATCGATGGCAAAACTATCACTGGTCGTTTCAGCCATTTTGGCCACCGCATTGGCACTCAACATCACGAGCCCAGCGCAAGGGGTACCGCTCCAACCTTTTTGCGGCGCACTGACCAATACATCAATACCCAAATCAGCCATATCCAACCAAATACAACCTGACGCAATGCAGTCGATCACCAGTAATGCGCCCACTTCATGCGCAGCATCTGCCATCGACTTGATGTAGCTATCTGGCAGCATCATGCCCGCTGATGTTTCGACGTGAGGCGCAAATACCACAGCAGGCTTTTCAGCGCGTATCGCCGCGACCACTTCATCAATCGGCGCAGGCGTAAATGCACGCCCAGCCTTGGGCGACGCCTTGCGCACATCAGAGTCGGCGGCAAAACTGCCGGCATCAAAAATCTGCGTCCAACGAAAGCTAAACCAGCCATTTCGAACCACTAGCGTCTTGGCGTTTTGCGCAAACTGACGCGCCACCGCTTCCATGCCGAATGTACCGCCACCGGGCACAATCACCGCGTGTTCTGCGCTGTAAACGCTGGTGAGCGTCTTATGCAAATCGGTCATTACACCCTGAAATGCTTTAGACATATGGTTGAGTGAACGATCGGTGTACACCACTGAAAATTCGAGCAAACCGTCTGGATCTACATTCGGCAACAAACCTGCCATACCCTAAACTCCTTCAAAACACTAATTCGATGAGAATGTTGGCAGCGCGCGTTCGACTGCCTCTTCAATAAATTTGACCACAGATTGTACCCGCTGAATCGGTCGCATTTCTTCATGATACGTTAACCAATAGGTTCGCTTGACTGCGACGCTCGGTAGAACACGCTGCAGCTGAGGCACATCATGCGCGATATATTGGTGCAAAATGCCTACACCTGCTCCACCGACGACCGCATTCATCTGCCCAACTGCGCTGGCCACAGAGATATCGTTGCGCCAATGACGATAAAACTCGCGGGTGTAATCGAGCGACGCACTAAACAGCAAGTCATCCACATAGCCCACCAACCGATGATGTTGTAGATCTTCAATATGAGCGATTGCAGATGACCGCGCTAAGTATGAGGTCGACGCATACAAGCCGAGTTCATATTCAACCAATCGCTTGGCCACCACCGAGTTCTGCGTTGGCCGCTCGGTGGTAATGACAATGTCCGCCTCACGACGAGACACTGCAAAGTTCCGACTAATCGGAACCAGTTCGAGCGCCAACTGCGGATACAGATCATGCAGTTCCCCAAGCTTCGGCGCGAGAAAATAAAGCCCAAATCCATCCGGCGCGCCCACTCGAACCGTGCCCTTCGGTGCACTGCTATCACCGCCAATTTGGTCGGTGGCATTGTTTAGCGTGCTCTCAATCGCCTCCGCCGCAGCCAGCA
>JABXHR010000131.1 GCA_013373515.1 Gammaproteobacteria bacterium
CAATGCCATCGAGTCTCTGACGCATGCCAAACTTGTCAAAGCAAGCACGCTCTCAGAGGAAGACGCGAAGGCCATGGATTATCTTCATCGTTTTGACGGTGAATACTTGGTCACCGATAGCCAATTCGAGCGACGCGGCAATACATTTCGCATCATTGATGGGCCACTGGCAGGTTACAAGCTGATTTATAAAGGCGGAAGAAATTTCCAGCTCAGAAACGAGCACAACGAATCTTTGATGATCTATCACGGCCCTAGGCGCCGTCCAAGAATTTCTCCATCTCCCGACGAGGTCAATCAAGTGCTGATTGCCTCGCGAGTATCTGAAAAAGCCTAAGACGACAAACAGGCGCCTTAGCCGTTATTAGCCTCAACTCAAAACGTTGATTTTGGCCATTTGAGTTGAGACTTTCTGGCTAAGCGTCTTCACCATCGACGCACCTGCCAAGCCCAGCTTCTCGCCCAGTGTCTTGGGATGCACGTACTTCAACTCGATCAGTTTTGCGCTGTCAGCGTGTCGCATTAGGTAATCATCGCTCGTGCGGATTTCATCAACCAGGCCCAACTCACACGCTTTCTCACCGAGCCAGATGTCACCCTCAGCCAGCTGATCGATATCAATATTGCGGCGGTGCTCCACGACATGATCTTTAAAAGCCACGTGGATTTCCGCCAAATCGTCTTTGAGCTTTTGAATGCCTTCAGGGGTATTTTCGCCAAGCATACTCACCGGTCGCTTATTCACCCCAGCAGTGAAGACGTCGTAATCCACATCGTGCTTTTTTAAGAGGCGATGCAGATTTGGTATCTCAGTGACCACGCCAATCGAACCAATCACCGCAAATGGCGCGCATAGAATGCGATTGGCCACCACCGCCATCATGTAACCGCCACTGGCGGCCACTTGATCGACGCACACAGTGAGTTGTACACCCGCTTTTTTAACACGCTCAAGCTGTGCAGCAGCAAGTCCATACCCGGTGACAGAGCCACCTGGCGACTCTAAACGCAATAAAAATTCATCCCCCGATTGCGCATTTCGAATAACTGCAGTGACAATTCTTCTCAGGGTCGCAACGTCACTTGCCTCAACGTCACCTTCAAAATCCGCAACAAAAATTGTCCGCTCTTTGGGGATGATCGTCTCTCCCCCTTTTTTGGCCTGTGCTTTGGCTGCCTTTAGACGCTGCTTTTGTTCAGATTTGCGTCGCTTCTTGTCCTGAGAATTGCGCAACTTGATTTGCGCCTCATCTAAAAGCGCCTCGCTTATGATGTCATCTTGCTCTTCATAACTATCATTGAGCAATGTGGCCGTAAGATAGCCCTCACTCGGTGGCGGCGCCGTTCTGCCTCGTGACAAGATCGCCGCAAAAAAACCAAGCACTATCAACACCATCAATCCAACAGTCAGTGCTTTTGCGCTAAACAAACTCCAGTTAACCAGCCATTCAAGCATGTATTTATCCATCTCCCTGGGGGAAGTTAATTCATCTCTATCATCATTTTTCGCGGAATAACCATGCCAGAGTCAGTCGCCTCTGCCATCGCCAAAAAACAGTTTTGCGAGTCATATAGCCGATACCAACCTGCATCGACTTGGGCATTGTAACCGTTACCAGCTTGACGCACCCTTTGTGCTTGCGAATTCGAGGCAATCAATGCGGGATAGTCCATCAAAGCGGCATCTGTTGGCAAAAGCATTAGATCAAGTGCAGTGTGATCTAGATCATCGAGACTCGCCATCGATGCGGCATCTGCCACGCTAAACGGACCACTGCTTAAGCGGCGCAATTCCACCAAATGCCCCACAGTCCCGAGCGCCTCACACAAATCAGCCGCCAGCGTGCGCACATAAGTGCCCTTGGAACATAAAACTTCGAAACTAAAATAGTGAGGATCGAGCGCCAGACTATCCAGCTCATAGATGGTAACGTCTCGCGCTTTACGCTCCACCTCAATCCCTTGACGAGCAAGGTCGTACAATCGCTGACCATTGTGCTTAAGCGCTGAGGCCATTGGCGGAATTTGAGAGATTTGGCCAATAAACGACTTCGCTGCCTGCTGAAGCCCCTCTAGCGTCAATGATGGGGGAACTGGCGACGTCGCGATCACCTCACCTTCTGCATCTAGGGTATCGGTCGCTTCGCCCAACTTCACACGAGCGAAGTAACGCTTATCACCCTCAAGCAACAACCCGCTAATACGCGTGGCAACGCCAAAAGTCAGCGGCAATAAGCCCGTCGCCATGGGATCTAGCGTGCCCGTATGACCCGCTTTTTTTGCATTAAATAGATATTTGACTCGGCTGAGAGCCTGCTGAGAGCTAAGCCCCATCGGCTTATCTAGCAACAGAATGCCATTGACCGAACGGCCTTTGCGCGTGCGACCCAAACTTAGTCCGCAGTTTGCTGTGGATGACTGGCAATGGCCTCATCAATCTTACGACTAAGTTCCATCGCCTTTTCGGTGGTATCGTCGTAGGAAAAACGAAGCTCTGGCACCGCGCGAATTCTAAGGCGCTTGCCCAATATACTGCGCATAAACCCTGCACGTTCGGTCAGTGCACCGACCAATTCGTCGCGACTAATGGTGTCAATCAAAGAGCTGACAAATATACGCGCAACGCCCATATCCCGAGCCACATCAACAGACGTAATCGTGATCAAAGAGGGAATACGCGGGTCCTTAAGCTCCCGCGCAATGATCTGCGCGAGCTCTCTCTGGATTTGATCCCCGACTCGGATATGCCGGGGAAAGTCTTGGTTAGACGCCATTAGAGTGACCTAGCCACCTCAGTGCGCTCAAAGACCTCGATCTGATCGCCGACACGCACGTCATTGTAGTTCTTCACGCCGATACCACACTCAGTACCTGCACGAACTTCGTTGACGTCGTCCTTGTAACGACGCAGCGACTCAAGATCACCTTCGTAGATCACGACGTTTTCACGTAATACGCGAATCGGAGCACTGCGACGCACCACCCCTTCAACCACCTGGCAACCCGCGATTGCACCGAGTTTAGGTGATTTAAAGACGTCTTGGACTTCGGCCATCCCGATGATTCGCTCATGAACTTCAGGTGTAAGCAATCCGCTGGCTGCTTTTTTCACCACATCAATCGCTTCATAGATGATGCTGTGATAGTGAAGCTCAACACCCTGCTCTTGCAAAATGCGTCGCGCACTGGCGTCAGCTCGAACGTTAAAACCAACCACGACAGCACCAGATGCAGCCGCCAAGTTGGCATCAGACTCGTTGATACCACCGACACCACCGCCCATGACTTTGATACTAATTTCATCGTTAGAGATTTTCTCCAGCGAATCGCGCAGGGCTTCAAAACTGCCTTGAACGTCGGCTTTGACGAACAGGTTGAGTGTCGGACGATCGCCATCCTGAATTTGGTCAAATACGTCCTCGAGTTTGGACATCTTACGACCCGCTAATCGGGAATCACGCTCACGCTGCGCACGGAAATTGACCAATTCACGGGCCGCACGCTCATCGCTGGCAACGATCATTTCATCACCAGCGCTAGGCACACCAGACAAGCCCAGTATCTGCACAGGAATCGATGGACCCGCTTTTGACGCTGGCTGTCCATTTTCATCAAACATCGCGCGCACGCGGCCAAATTCTTTGCCACACACAACCATCTGGCCTTTCTCCAGCAAACCTTGCTGTACCAAGACAGTGGCGACAGAGCCGCGACCTCGATCTAACGACGCTTCGATAACAATTCCCGATGCGTTACCAGTTGGCGGCGCCTTGAGCTCAAGGACTTCCGCTTGCAACGACAGAGCATCAAGTAGCTCGTCGATACCCTGGCCAGAATGAGCGGATACATTGACAAACTGCGTATCACCACCCCAATCTTCAGCAACAACTTCATGCTGCGTTAGCTCTGAGCGAACGCGGTCTGGATCGGCTTCAGGTTTATCAATCTTGTTCACCGCAACAATCAGCGGCACTTTTGCAGCACGTGCGTGCTGGATCGCTTCAATGGTTTGCGGCATGACGCCGTCATCTGCGGCAACCACCAGCACCACGATATCGGTTGCCTGAGCGCCGCGAGCACGCATTGCGGTAAATGCAGCATGCCCAGGTGTATCAAGGAAGGTGACGACACCCAAACTTGTCTCTACATGGTAAGCACCAATATGCTGAGTAATACCACCCGCTTCCCCAGCAGTAACGCGAGAACGGCGAATGTAATCGAGTAATGACGTCTTACCATGATCGACATGACCCATCACTGTCACCACCGGTGGACGCGTGGATGACGCCACTGCATCACTGGCCTTTACGGCTTCAGTGAGCTCTTTTTCTACGTCTGCCGCGCTTTGAACTGTGGCCTTGTGACCCATTTCTTCGACCAATAAAACCGCAGTGTCTTGGTCGATGACTTGGTTAATGGTGGCCATTTCACCCATCTTAAATAGCGCTTTTACCAACTGGGCACCTTTGATGGCCATGCGGTTTGCAAGCTCAGACACGGTAATGGTCTCTGGAACCAATACTTCTCTGACAACAGGCGCAGTTGGCTTGGAGAATCCATGTTTTGCATCGCGCTGTGGCTGTAATGATGCCCCGCCCTTACCTTTACTACGCTTGGCCTCACGAGCATTGCGCGCAGCACGACTTTTGGCGACCAATTCAGCGGCGCGTTCGCGCTGCTCAATAATGTCGTCTCTGCTAGGCTTGCGATCCTTGCGATCTTTCTCGGCTTCTTTCTTTTCTGCTGCAGCCTCAACGTCAGCAGGCGTTTTCGCCTCTTGCTTGATCTCTGCATTCGCAGGCTCCTGCTCGACGCTGGTGGACGCAGCAGAAGCATCAGCATCAGATGGTTTCTCAGCTGGCGCTTCGGTTGGCTCAACGACTGGAGTTGGGTCAGGAGCATTTGACTCCGGTACAGACTCAGCTTGCACGGGTTCAGCAGTACCTTCTTTTTCACGCTTCAAACGCTCTGCGCGCTGACGCTCTTCCTCGCGGATAGCCTCTTCAGCTGCCTTACGCTTGGCTTCCATTTCCGCCAATTCGCGTTCACGGCGCTCACGCTCTGCCAACGCTTGTGCTTGCCGAGGGTCGATTGCATCATTCTCGGCAATGCGCGTACTGACAGTCTTACGACCACGCACCTCAACATTGACCCTTTTGCCGGCGGCACTGCCACCGACTTTGATCTCAGACGTTGTACGGCGCTTTAGCGTGATTTTCTTGCCACCAGCACCGCTGGTGCGTGAGGCCCGAATATGCTCAAGCAACGCAAGCTTTTCTTCTTCCGTGACCACGTCCGACGATGCTGACTTTATAATTCCAGCATCTTTAAATTGTTCTAATAGGCGATCAACGGGCGTGCCAGTTGCCGCCGCAAGATCTTGTACTGTGCTTTGAGCCATATTCTATAACCCTCCTGATTATTCTGATTCTTCGAACCAGCGTTGACGGGCATTCATAATGAGTGAGGCAGCTGTTTGCTCTGGCATGTCGATCATACCCTGCAATTCATCTACTGCGAGTTCAGCCAAATCATCGGCGGTGCATACGCCTTTGGCTGCCAATTGACCTGCAATCGTGGGATCAACACCCTCAACCGCAAGCAGGTCTGCACTGGGAGAGCCGCCGAGCGACTCACCAGTAATTGCACTGGCAAGCAGTGCATCGCGCGCTCTGGCGCGCAGCTCATCGACAATTTCTTCATCGAAGCCATCAATTGCCATAAACTCTTCCTTGGCAACATAGGCAACTTCTTCG
>JABXHR010000218.1 GCA_013373515.1 Gammaproteobacteria bacterium
ATCGGTTACAACGAAGAGCGACCGCATGAATCGCTGGGCAACATACCGCCAAGCGAATTCAGACGGCGAGTGACTGAGGAATCTCTAGAAATGGACTGAGACGCTTGACGGTGAGTCTACGGAGCCGTTTGCTGATTACTTTAAAAAAGTAACGGGCATGAGTGTTGAAGACTCTATCTCTTTGTATAAAGCTCAAACAGGGGAGTCTTTGACTATAGGTCAAGTTGAAAAAATGTTTAATGATTCTGCGTATGCTAAAGAGCAGCTAATGGCTAGTGAAAATTTACATAAGGTATACAGAGGTATACTGAATTCAAACGCCCCGCAGGCTATTCCAGGGCCAAGTTCAAACTTTGTTAGGCTTCGTTGGTATAAAAGTATCTTTCACAATCCTTGGTACGCCCCTTGGCGAAACTCAAAATGGGTGGGTCCTTACGGCCATTTAGAGCGTGTCTATGATGGGCAAGGGAACGTGGTATTGGATAATGAATATATGGGTACGTTCAATTTCTTCGGCCCCGATCAGGCTGGAGCGCATAAGGCTGCTGATGTTGACCCGTATTTCAAATGGGGGAATTGATAGTGAAAAGTGTGAAATATTTAGCGCTTGTTTTTATGATGTTGATATCGGCTTGTGGAAATGGTGCTTCGGTGGACGACGAGTTTTATAGAAATAAGATGATTGAAAATATGAAGAGTGCTGGCCACTGGGTTATTGGCGAGGGTGCTAGCACATTCGCTGGTGGCGGCAAGGAAGCTATGCATAGAAAGCTGGTTGATACTTGGGGAGTAAGCTTATGGGCTGAGCCTTCAGTTGAAACAGATCGTTATTTAGCGCGTTTTATAATTCATGCCAGAGGAATTGCTTACGATATTCATGATTTATATCGAGAAAGAATTGGCGATGACTTTTATGAGTTTTGGCTCATTAAAGTTGCAGCCAAAGAGTGGTCTGGCGAGCGTGGACGCTCAGTATTCTTTGTCACTAAAACTCAAGATGCTTATGGGAAAAGAGAAATTCTGAAAGAGAGTGATCAATTTATCGAGTCGTATTCGGTAGGTGATGCGCTAATTCGCCTACCGTTGGATGACATGGAGTTGCTTTATGATATGCAGGCTTTGTTGTTCCCCGGAAATTACAAAAACTCGGATTTAAAGAATAGACAGGTTGTAATGGATGACAAAGGTAATATCATCTTTGTTTATTAGGTGTCAAGTCCCGCCTGTTTATAAACTCTTTTCTTAAAGAGATACGGGTGAAATGAAAAGGGACATGGCTTTTTACAATCCGATCAACGAACCCCGCATCACACGCCCTCGGGACACCCCCATCTTAACAAATCGGTCACTATCCAACTGACTGATCAACACTAAGTCTCGCGACGAGTTTGCAGAGCAGCGATTGGCTATCGCACGACGCTATCGCCATATCGTGGAACAACTGAGGGCATCCGTATTTGGAGGTACAGACGATGGGGCAAGCCCAAATGCGCCTCTTGGTATGTGTCACATTTGCTGTACAAGTAAAGTGGTGAAGGCTATACTTGTTCAACTAATTGCACATGTTGAGGTTCGTATGAGAATCGTATCTTTTACTGAAGCTAGAAATGGTCTCAAAGCTGTTTTAGATGGTGTCGTCAATGATGCCGATACAACAGTTATCACACGCCGTGATTCTGAGGATGCAGTGGTGATGTCATTGGACTACTACAATAGCCTTATGGAGACAGTTCATTTGCTACGGTCTCCTCAAAATGCCGAACATCTAAATCGTTCGATATCACAGTACCGTGCTGGCAAGACAACCGCACGAGAGTTAATGGATGAGTAGTCGTCAGCACTTATTGTCGTGGACTGATGATTCGTGGGATGACTACCAATACTGGCAAACTCAAGACAAGAAAACACTCAGGCGTATCAATAAACTCATCAATGATGTCAAGCGCTCTCCATTTGAGGGTATCGGTAAACCAGAGCCGTTGAAAGAAAACTTATCTGGTTTTTGGTCTCGTCGTATTGATGATATTAATAGGCTTGTTTACGCAGTCGACGATCAAACGATAACGATCATTTCGTGTCGATACCACTACTAAATCAGGCTTTGCGATCTGACACTTAATAGAGCACTTGAGTGTTAAAAGGGGGCTTTTCCGTGTAGCCAACCCGACTATGTCTCCACCCCGCGGGTCAGCTAAAGCTGTTTCAAGCAGGCTCAGAGGGTGCCTGAGTTGACTGGGGTTGATGTTAGGCAATTCTGAGGGTGACGGTTAAAAGGCCGGCGCCTATAATGCGATGTAATGCATTGTAGTACAAAAGGGTTAATCCTATGGGAATGACAAGCGTAAGAATGCCTGATGAGCTGTTGGATCGGTTGGAGCGTACCGCCGAGCAACTTCGCCGCAGCAAGGGCTGGGTCATCAAAGACGCTGTTGAACAGTACCTTGCACGCGAGGAACTAAAGCAACGCCGTAACATGGAAACTTTGGGGTCGTGGGAGGATTACAAAGCGGGTCGCGTCACGGATGGCGATGAAGTTGTGGCCTGGCTGGATAGCTGGGGAACCAATGACGAAAAGGAACCGCCCTTTAAATGAAGGTGAGCTATACCGCGCGAGCCGGACGGGACTTGATTCGGCTTCGTGATTTAGTCGCCAAAAGAATCCTCAGGCGGTACAGAAAGCCAGCCGCCAACTCAAGAAAAATATCGATGCGCTTGTCAGCCAACCGCAAATGGGCACGCCAATAGCAGACTTAACGGTATGAGAGCGCGGTTAGCGGTAAGTGCATGGATGTATCGTAGGCAAAGGGTTTTGCTCTGCCGTTGGACGCTCGTTGACGGTTTGTTTCTGTCGTAAGATGACAGATTGGTTGCTGTTCATCTAGCCGGGGCTACGGGCCTTGTGATCGTCGTACGCATAGATGAATACTCAAGAGGTCAAGGAGCTGATGTCCAAGAGGTTCAAGTCGTTTGGGGAGTTTTATCCTTACTATCTATCCGAGCACAGTGATCGCACCTGTAGACGGCTGCACTTTGTCGGCACATCGATGGTTATTGGGCTGTTGGCATATGCGGTTTTTAGCCAGACTTGGTTTGTCCTGTTTTATGCACCGTTGATTGCTTATGGCTTGGCGTGGATTGGACATTTCTTTTTTGAGAAGAATCGCCCTGCGACATTTAGTTATCCGGTCTATAGCCTGATGGGGGACTGGGTGATGTATAAGGATATGCTGATCGGCCGAGTCAAATTTTAGCAGCCCGCTGTCGAATCGGTTTTTTGGGGGGTAGTCATGTTTGCGTTGATTGAGGCGGGTTGGCGTTGAACGAGCAGAGCGTTGTGCAAAAAATCGTGAGTCGCGAACTCGACGCCGTCATTGTTTACGAGTCTGATGAGGTGATCGCCTTTGCGGATCATGACCCGATTAATTTTGGGCATATTTTAATCGCGCCTAAGGCCCATTACCGAACGCTACTTGACCTGCCAGATCACTTATTGCTGGAAATTCACGATGTCGCGCGCGATTTGTATCGCAGGCTTGAGATAAGGTTTAAACCCGATGGGATTGGGCTTATGCAAAATAATGGATCTTATCCAGAATTTGAGGAACCTCCGAACAAGTCCCTGCGCGTTTCGCGGGAGAATTTGAGCGTGCTGAGCTAGGAGATTCTCGAAGCATAAGGGTGGTTCCCTTCTCGAGAGGATCGACAACGCTCAGTGCGCTCAAAGCCCCGCCCGAAGGGACTTTGCGAGATTCACTCATTCTGCGTTGGATTGCTTGAAAAGGACTCGTCATTCCCTGCACAATCCGCCTTGCCTGAGCGAATCTCGCTTTGTCGAAATGTGCAGCGACTTATTCGGAGGTTCCTTAACGCTCTAGACCATTACCATCTTCATATTTTTCCGCGATTTAAGGGCGACCAATTTGGGTGGAAAACGTGTGAGCTCGGTGTCCAATCGATTGATCAACTGCGCGAGTCACTCGAAGGGCTTTGAGCGCTTCTGGGATTTGCTGCTAGTCCAAATTTCTCTACCATTCTCGAGCGACGCATCACTCGCCTATCGCTCACCAGAAAAATAATATCCCTGTCCGCAATCTGCATTTAACTGGCTGACGATATCGAGCTGTTGCTGGGTTTCGATGCCTTCGACGATGACGATTTTTTGGGTGTCTTTGGCCAGCTGGATCATGCTCTTCAATATGGTTTGTTTGATCGAGCCGTCGGTGAGGGTATTGATAAAGCCTTTGTCTATTTTGATGATGTCGAAGGGCAGGTTTGCCAGCTGTTCCATGGTGCTAAAGCCCGCGCCGAAATCGTCGATGGCCAATCGCAACCCAGCGGCTTGGAGCTGGGCGGCGTTTTCGGCAGCGCTTTGTCTGGTGCCCAGGGTTTCGCTCTCGACGATTTCGAGTACCAGAGATTTGCGGATCCACGCTGGATGATGATTGAGATCGCGCAGCAGCATGTCGGCAAAATCCTGTTGGCAGAATAAGGTCGGGCTGACGTTGATGGCGCAGAAGGTGTTGCGATTTGGATGGCGTTTGAGTTGCTCAATGGATTTATTCAAAACGCTGCGCAGTAGCTCGTGCTCTCGATTGAGCGCCATCAGAAGGGGGATGAATTCGGAGGGTGATATCTTTTCGCCTTCATAATTCCACCGTGCGAGGACTTCACAGCCCATCTGCGTTAAGTTCTTCATGTGGTAAATCGACTGAAACTCAACGGTGATGTTGGTCTCGATGTCCATGGTGGCCAGATGCCGTTTAAGGCGTATTGAGCGCTCAAACTGTTCTCGCAATTCGCTCTTGAAGTGCAAAATTTTATGGGTGGTGTGCTTTGCGGCCTGTAGGGTTAATGCGGCAAAACGCATGACTGTGGCGGCGGTTTTGGCTTCGTTTGGGTATTGCACGGTGCCGACGCGCGCGGTGAGCGGGACGGTGACGCCGTCATGTGTCCAGTCGCTGCCCTTGATGACGGCGCAGTTGTCCAATGTTTGGCGAACAAGCTCACTGTCGGTGTTCGGGTCGGAAACAAAGAAAAACTCGTCGCCGCCCCATCGGTACACGGTGCCGATGTGCGCAAGGGCTTTCGACAGTCGGCTGGCAAATACTTGCAGTGCCGAATCTCCGGCGTAGTGAGACATTGAGTCGTTGATTTCTTTAAAATTATTCAGGTCAATAAAGGCAAATACGGTGGCTTGGTTTGACGTGGTGATACTGCGCAAGCGTTCATCCAACACCGCTCGCGTGGGAAGCTGGGTCAGTTCGTCAATCTGCGCTTGGTTGATCAGGTTGATTGGCGTTGGTGGTGGGGCTTGGATGTCTTCGAGCGACTCGACACGGTCATCGAGCTGTGCGGCTCGCTGTGCTTGATCCATTCTGCTGCGAGCAAGTGCTTTGTGGAATTCGATTTGTTCCTGCAGTACTTGCGACTGTAACGCCATGTCCCCAAAGGTCTTTGCGCCGTCGGCCAGTTCTTGATACATCATGATGGTCAACAGATTGCACTCTAGGCGTTTGGCCAGTGTGATGCTCTTGCGGTATTGGTGTTGATACTTGGCTTGATGGCCCGACTTGACCAACCACAATGCCCGATTGCAGCAAAACAGTGCAAAGGCGATGGTGTTGCGTGGGATTTTCGTGCTGCGAATGAATTGTGCGGTGGAGTTGAGCAATCGATGAGCGGCATCCAGTTGGTTTGACTCAAGATAAATATCGACGATATTCAGCAGCGTGAGCGCGTAGTGGTGATTGTGACCGCCGCGGCGAGAGGCTCTAAGTGCGGACATAGCCAGCTTGCGTTGCTCCTCTTGCGGGTGTTCTTCGAGGTGCATAAGCTGGCTGTTACAGGTCTTTGCGTAGCGCAGCCATAACCGGTTGTCCTTAAAATAGCGGGCGCAGATTTCTAGCTCGTTTTCAACAAAGTGTTTTGAGCGGTCGCCCATGTGCACCAGCAAATTGAGCAAGCGCGCATCATATAAAAACTCTGGATACTGGCTCTTGCGTACCACCGTTTCAAACTTGGCCAACGCATTTGCTCCCACGCTAGATTGGGCTCGAATTTCGTGGTCGGCCAGTGCACGTAATAGGTGCAGCATGACCAGTTGAGAGGTATCCGGTGAGACAAGATCGAGTGCGCGTTGACACAAGGCGCTGAGATGTTCGGTTTGGCCAAGATTGCTTTTGGCCACAATTTGGCAGACCAACCAAGGCAGCCGCGTTTGGGCGGCGAGTTCGCGCTCTGGCGTATTGCGCTGTCGACGCAAAATATCTGCACACATCCGATCATCGAGGTTGGGCTGTGCCAGTAGTGCCTCGTGGTGATCGGCCTTTTCACCTATCAAGGATGTTTTCCTTTGGCTGAGCGCTCAATGGCGCCAAGCGTCTCGCCTAGTCCATTAATGATCATAGCCCAAATTGTGCAGAACACGCTTTGCGGGCGGCGATCATGTACAACGTTGACAGTCGGCAGCGGTGTGCCCGTTGGCGCTGTCACGGCAGCGTTATCAGCGTGCTGTGACAGGGATTTAGCGGTGCTTTATATTGGGCTATCCGTTGCTTTTGGCTGCGACTTGCACTTCAAACTTTAGCAAAGGACCTGTGCCCTGTGCTGAGTGGTTGCTTGCAAAATGAGCCAAAAAACCGAGTGTGAGGCCGAAGGTAAATAAGAGTGCTTTGAGAGTGGTCATATTTCTATCCTTAGAAAGACAAAGTTGATTGGAGGTGACATGACTAGCGCAACACTTGTGCCCGCTGGTTGCGGCGGTTGATTGCGCTATGCTGGTGGTTTGGAAACCGTCGGCTGGCGTCGATCGCGGGGTGCGATGATTTGCTGGTTAACGGTTATTTGGCTCGAATTGGCTGGCATGGTTGATGGGAAAACATTCGCCATTATTTATTGCATCTTGGCAATGTTTAGCCGATTTCACGAGTACATATTTCGACCCGTCAGCAGACAGTGCTGGGCCAGCCAATAAATTGATTAGCTCACTTAGATGGTCTTCACATCGTGTGTGTCGATGCGCCTCGTTGAGTCTCAATCTAGGCGTCAAGTAACCGTGTCAGAAGTCTCGATGGTGCGGCGTGCATTCGACCATAAAATAGTGCTTGCCAGAGGCACGGTTTTGCGCACAATAGCGCAATGAAAATCAAGACGAATCGCTGGGTGGGATGGCGCGAAGTCGCTCGCTTTCCAGCGCTTGGACTTGAGCCCTGCAAAGTCAAAATTGACACAGGTGCCCGAACCACCGCACTCAACGCGCGTAAAATCAAACCCTTTGACCATGCGGGCGCACCTTGGGTGGGCTTTGAAGTCCGCGCTGGTGAACAAAAGGTATGGTGTGAACTCCCAATTGAAGACCGCCGGGCAATCAAAAACACCGGCGGGATTCCTGAGCGACGATTTGTGATTGTCACTGAGCTTGGCATCGGCGAATTCAGTTGGCCGGTTGAGGTCACGTTGGCCGACCGTAGCCGAATGGCCTTTGCTGCCATCATCGGTAGAACGGCGTTAAAAGCTGGCAGGCTGATGGTCGATCCAAGTCGTTCCTATTTGCAGTCTTAATCCCTAACTATTTATTTAATCGAGGTTTCTATGCGTATTGCGATGTTGGCGCGCAACCCTAATTTGTATTCGCATCAGCGCCTCTTAGCGGTGGCACAAAGTCGCGGCCATGAGCTCGACATTATCAACACGCTGCGATGTTCGATCAACATTGCGTCCAAGCGACCGCAGATTTTTTATCAGGGTGCACCGCTAGAAGGCTATGACGCAGTGATACCGCGCATCGGGGCATCAATTACGTTTTATGGTTTGGCGGTGCTGCGCCAGTTTGAAATGATGGGTGTTTATCCGCTGAATGAGTCGGTGGCCATTGGGCGCTCGCGCGACAAGTTGCGCTCAATGCAATTGCTGGCACGGGCGGGGCTTGGGTTACCGGTGACCACTTTTGCCCATGATCCGAAAAAAGCAGATGAAGTTGTCAAGCTAACGGGCGGAGCACCTCTGGTGATCAAGCTACTGGAGGGAACGCAAGGGGTGGGGGTGGTGTTGGCGGATACCGACCGTTCTGCACGCTCGGTCATCGAGGCGTTTCGCGGGGCCGATGTCGATATTTTGGCCCAAGAGTTTATCAAGGAGGCCGGCGGCAGCGATATACGCGCCTTTGTGGTGGGTGGCAAGGTCGTCGCCGCCATGCAGCGCCAAGGCGCTGATGGCGAGTTTCGGTCCAACTTACACCGTGGCGGTAGCGCGAAGATTGTGAAAATTTCTGCTGACGAACGTCAAACTGCCATTAAGGCAGCCAAGTGCTTGGGACTCAACGTCTGTGGCGTGGACATGCTGCGCTCGAACAACGGCCCGATGATTATGGAGGTCAATTCATCCCCGGGGCTGGAGGGCATTGAAAAGTCGACTGGCCTCGATATCGCCAATGAGATCATTGGCTTTTTGGAAAAGCACGCCAGCCCAGGTAAAACTAAGACCAAGGGACGCGGCTAGACGTCGTCAGCGAGCGCTGGATGTTGATAGGCCTCTGGGTAGCCCATGGGCAAAATCGGCCCCAGTGCAATGGTGCCATTCCAAGAGCGCCCAAAATAGCCAATTTTGCAGTGATCGAGTGAGTTGCTCTCGGGTACTCCCGGTATGGCATACACTCGACATAGCCAACGCCAAAGATTGGGGTAGTCCAAAACTCTTGCGCCATTGAGCTTCATGCGAACGTAGTAGATGGGGTCGTGGCGGTAGAGTGTGGGGTAGAGGCGCAAATCCACCTCGGTAAACGCATCGCCCATCAAAAACGCTCGACCATCGCTGAGTCGGTTCTCGAGGGTGTTTAAGGTGTCGAAATACTGCTCAAACGCAGCGGCATATACAGCCTGATCTGAAGAAAACCCCGCCTTATAGGCACCGTTATTGATGGTGTTGAAAATCAGGGTATTGAGTGCGTCGATGTCGCTTGCCAGTGCTGCCGGATAGAGATCCGGGCGAGCGTGCTCTGGCAAATGGCTGCCCAGCGCGGCGGCATGGGTGTTGAGCATGCGCACGATCTCGGCGCTCTCATTGGAGACGATTCTGCCGGATTGTTTATCGAACAAGACCGGCACTGATTTTTCGTCGGAGCCTTCACGCTCATAGAGTGATTTCACCAGACGAAAATTGTGTCCACTGGCCGTGTCGAGCGTGCATTCTGGGAGCGGATGTCCGGTATAGGCGGGGACTTTGTCCGGTGCAAATTGCCATAAATTCTCACCGCTTGGGTCATCGGCATCAGTGCGGCTGGGGAAGGCCACGTTGAGCGTGATGCTGTCGGCCAGACCCAGCACATTGCGCGCGAGCGTCACTCGATGGCACCAAGGGCAGTTGAGCGCAACGTAAAGGTGGTAGCGGTTGGGTTCGGGTGGGAAGTCATCGGCGCCAATCGCCCCGCGAAATCCGCTGACGCCGCGCACGAATTCGCCGCTGGCTCGACGCGCGTCGATATCGGCTTGGGATTCTTCGGTGGCGGTATTGGGCTGGGTCATGGTTGAGTGTGCTCCTTCAATCAAGTTCCTAGTTTTTGGGCTCAAATGTGCAGTTTTCAAATATCAATTGAACGTGCAGCGCATTGGCTCGAGATCTCATCGTGTCTGTGCAGCTTGCGCCAGAATTCACCCATTGATGGCGCTAGCATTGCCCTTCCTAGCAGAAACCCTGAGAATGCGGCCTCCGATTTGCCTCAAGACCGTCACCCATGACCTTGCACGAACACCAACTCTGGAAAAAGCCGCTTCATCACCAAGAACTCGAATCTGCAAGTAACCATGTGCAATGGATTGAGTTGTTCTACGATCTCGTCCACGTGGTGATGATTTTTGTACTCGGCAATTACCTCAGTGCCCATATGAGTGTCGAGGGCTTTCTCACATTTGCGGGGCTGTTTTTTTGCATGATGTATTCATGGGGCTCGGTCAATGTCTACAACTCGATCTATGTCAGTACTGACTTGGGGCACCGCGTGCTGATGGCGTTGCATATTTGTACGGTGATGGTCATGGCCGCTGCGGTGCCGGGCATTGAGTTGAAGGGCTGGCCGTTTTATGTGTTTGCACTTGGGGTTAACTTTGCACTGACCGGCATTATGTATAGCCGTGCGCGGCGTTCTACAACGACCTCCGGTGGGCTGGCTTTGGATGCGGCCATTCGCAATATTGGCGTTGGCATTTTTTTGATGATAAATGCGCTCATTCCGAGTCAGTGGAGCCTGCTCGGTGTGGTGTTGGCCATTGCCTTTGTCCAAGTGAGCTTTTTTCCGAAGATTGGTTATATGCGATTTGAGCGGTTTGCACCGCGCATGGGGCATATGGTTGAGCGCTTGGGCTTGTTGATGCTGATTGTGCTGGGAGAAGGTTTCTTTAAGCTGGTGGTGACGCTGGCGGACAAGGGTGTCTACAAGGTTGGCCCTGAAGTGCTCACTAACTTTATCAGTGGTGGGCTCGGGATTTTTGTGATGGCGTGGATCTACTTCGACTTTGTCGGGGATCAGCCGGTGAAACGTGGCAATTGGCGCATCGTTCAGTGGTGGATGTCCCACGTGTTTTTGATGTTGGCGGCCACGGTGATGGGTGTATCGCTTGCCGCTGAGGTGAAAGTGGGGTGGTTTGAGCCGTTTCCTTACAAATACGCCGTGATTGGCTGTTTGGGCTTGGCGGTGTATATCGCCATGTTGGGTGTGTTGCAAAACGCGGTAGAGCATCGTAAATCCCATGATTTCGCTACGCCCGGTTTGCGTGGGTTTGGGATATCGATGGCATTGATTACGCTGGCGATGGTGCCTTATGTCCCGACCATCATCAGCAATGTTACTTGGTCGATCGGACTTTTTTCCCAGGCGTTGGTGCCTTATTTTCGGGCGCGGCGCGATTTGGCTTAAGCCAGGGCGGATCAATTGGCAACGCTGCGTTGCCTTGCACCAAGTGTGTTCGCTCGTAACATGATTCCTTTTCTCAGGGGAATGTGATGACCGATCCAGTTGTTGCCGACAATAAACCCAAACGCGTCGAGCTCAAGGCGGGTGAGCAATACCATTTTTGCACCTGTGGTCGCTCGGGCAACCAGCCTTTTTGCGATGGCTCGCATGTGGGCACCACATTTAAGCCAAAGGCGTTTACCGCCGAATCGTCTGGCGAGGCGTTTTTATGCGCCTGCAAACAAACCCAAAACGCACCCTTTTGCGACGGCAGCCATACCTCTGTTAGCGCCGACGAAGTGGGGAAGCCCAAGGCGCCAGCTGCAGGGACTGCAAATGCGCCACCGGCGGCCAAGGCCACGCCAGAAGAGCCAAGTGTCGAACTGATTCACCAATTGGCCAAAGAGGGATTGAGTAAGCTCGGGCATCACGGCCCGATGACTTCGATGGGCGTGCCGCGCTACAAGCTGCCGCAGTGGGATGATATTCAAATCATGGCTGCACAAATGGCGACCAAGCCTTTGTTGGAAGATCACCCTGTCGGCACCGAATTGATCATTGGGCCCGAGGCGAAAAAGCCACTTCGTTTGGAAATACCGCTGTTTGTGTCAGATATGAGCTTTGGCGCGTTATCCGAAGAGGCCAAAACCGCATTGGCGCGTGGCGCAGAGCGTGCAGGTACAGGTATTTGCTCTGGTGAGGGCGGAATGTTGCCCGAAGAGCAGGCCGAGAACTCGCGTTATTTTTACGAATTGGCCAGTGCAAAATTTGGCTATCAAGAATCGCTACTTGAGCGCGTTCAAGCGTTTCACTTTAAGGGTGGGCAGGGTGCAAAGACTGGCACTGGTGGACATCTGCCGGGCAATAAGAATATTGGCAAAATCTCACAGGTGCGGGGCATTCCAGAGGGTGAGTCGGCAGTCTCGCCACCGACTTTTCTCGATCTAAATACGACAGCCGATTTCAAACGCTTCGCCGATGGTGTACGCGAGCGAACCGGCGGTATTCCCGTTGGCTTTAAGCTCAGCGCCAATCATATCGAGCGCGATATCCAGTTTGCGCTCGATGCCAGCGCTGATTACATCATTCTGGACGGTCGTGGCGGCGGTACCGGTGCCGCACCAGAAATCTTTCGCGATCATATCAGTGTGCCAACGATCCCGGCTTTGGCGCGCGCACGACGCTACCTCGATCAACAAGGCGCGAGTGGTCGTGTGACCTTAATCGTGACCGGTGGTTTGCGTCTGCCAATGGACTTTGTCAAAGCCATGGCATTGGGTGCCGATGGGGTGGCGTTGTCTAATAGTGCCATGCAGGCGATCGGCTGTGTGGGCGCGAGGATGTGTAATTCCAATAACTGTCCAGCCGGTATCGCCACGCAAAAGCCGGAGCTTCGTAAGCGTCTCGATGTCGAGCGTTCGGCAGAGCAATTGAAGAATTTCTTCGAGGCCTCTGTCACCTTGATGCAAGTCATGGCGCGCGCCTGTGGCCACGAACATTTGAGCCAGTTTGCTCATGATGATCTGGCCACCTTTAGCCACTCGATGGCGTCGTTGTCGGGTGTCAACTATGCAGGTGTTGGTGAGGTTTAGTATTAGAAAAGGGCGCACTACTGTGCGCCCTTGGTTTTTGTTGACTGCTAAAGCGTCGCCTTCAGGAAATCGACGATACTTCGACCGATCTCATGATGTTTTTGACGTCGCTCTGATGTCCCTCCATCGCACACCATGGCGTCTTCTGGCTCGTATTTTTGCAGGATCTCGAGCCCTTTCTCGGTGCATTCACCCATAAAGTCAAAATGTGTGTAAGACACGCCTTCGATGTACCGAGTTGTTTTTGCTGGTAAAACACCTGACAAATAGCGACTCTCGGTCTCTTGATCGATGTGTCCACCTAACGATGCCCCGATGATTAGAATCGGGGTTGATAAGCTCTGTAGGCTCTCGGGCGTGAACAGAAACGAGCCACCGAGGTCTAAGGATACCACCGCTTTAATTCTATGATCTCTGACCTCTGCCTCCAGACTAGGGCTTAGCGTTTGGGCGTTTAATCCCAGTCGTTCTAGTGGGCCACAAATGTCGTTGCTCTGATGTTGTCCGCATGCGTAGATAAATCGCTGGTTGCTGTGCTGAGCGCCGACAGTGCGCATTACAGTGTAGCCACCGAGTGAGTGGCCCACTGCAGCAATTCGCTCAGCGTCGATCGACGATGCGATTGGCGTCATTGTCAGCACCGCATCGATCAATCGAGTGAGGTCTTCTGCCCGAGCTTGTAGTTTTGGCATTTCGGTCGAATCTTGATTGCGGAAGCTCGTACCAGGATGGTTTAGGCTGGCGACGATATAGCCCGCAGCCACCAGTTGATGTGCTAACCATGATTGGTTTTCGATGGCGCCGCCCATGCCATGCGACAGCAGAACTAGGGGGTAGCGGCCAGGTGTTGGCGCTGCATTTTGGATCACGGGCTCGCCCTGCCAAACCTTATGTTTGAATTCTAGAGTGGGCGATTGGTCATCCTGTGTGGGATACCAAATACGGGCGGTTGTTTCGCGTGCTTGGTGCTGGATATCAAAGTTCTGCATGCCGACGCCTGCGTAGCAAAGCGTAGTCAGTGTCAGCGTGGCCATCAGTGTTAAAATATAGGTATGGGTTTTCATGTGTGTCTCCGTTTTAGCCCGGAAGTCATGCTGATGCAGTTCTCGCCCTGCATCGCCGCAAAACACGATTTGAAACGTTGCAAAACAGGATTTGCTACCTTTGATACCTCTCCCATTTCTGACTGCAGCAGTCGCTTTCACCCTCTGGATCAGCTTTAAGCGCTTCTCACCGGGTGCCACCATTAGTCATTGGTTGAGCGCTGCATGGTTGGTCGGAGCACTACAACATCTGTTGATCGGGTGTATTCAGTTTTACGAGCTGGACGTCTTAGTTTGGTTGAGACCAATAGGGGCGGTATTAATTCCGATTCTTTGGTGGGCTGCGATTGTGCAGCCACCGGTTCTACTGGGCATGAGTCTGAGTGCCATTGCTGCTGTTGTGGTGTTGACTTTGGGTGCTTGGGAAATCGACTGGCTAGATCCATTCATTGTGTGTGTGTTTTTATACGTCTCTATTGCAATTTTGCGTTTGTCCTGGGCGAGTGATGCCCGTGTGCCTTGGTTGAACTTGCAGGATCCAGAGCGTAGTCGACGGCATATGCGTGTGGTAGCAAGTTTGCTTTTTGTCTCTGCGATCTTTGACGGGGTGATTGCTTATTGGTTTGCCACTGGGCAGAGTGTGATCGCAACACAAGCCATCGTTGTCGCGCAGCTCATCTCGATTGTGAGTCTATATATGTTGTTGTTGATTAACCCCGAGTCGATGACCGTAGGCCTATCGGAGTCTACCGAGCTTGCCGCACGCAGGCCTGAGGTTGAACGTGCACTATTTGAGCACGTTGAACGGGTGATGATAGAGCAAAGTTTGTATCTCGATCCAAACTTGAATTTGCTCAAGATTGCGCGCAAGGCTGGCGTTGTGAGCCGTGAGGTATCCGCAGCGGTAAATATGTACAGCGGACAGAATCTTTCTCAATGGGTCAATGGTTTTCGCATAGAACAGGCGCAGCGGTTGCTGAAAGAGACGGATCAATCGATTCTCGACATCATGGAGGCCGTCGGGTTCACAACAAAATCCAGTTTCAACCGTGAGTTCAAGCGTGTACGTGGCGTTACTCCAAGTGTATTTCGGCAATCGGCTTAGCATTTGAGGTGCCTTTCGTGTGCCGGGCACGTCCATTGGCATCAAAGCGGTGCTAAGTGTGCTTTGAATTACATCATGAAACGAAAAAGGGCGCACCGAAGTGCGCCCTTGTCAATATAAAGCGTCGATTCGCGATTAAACGAGATCGAGCTCCATGACTTTGGTCCATGCTTTGACGAACTGGTTAACGAAGCGCGCTTCGCCTGTTTTCTCCGCATAGACTTCTGCCAATGCACGCAGCTGCGAGTTTGAACCAAACACCAAGTCGACGCGCGTTGCAGTCCACTTGAGGTCGCCGGTCTTGACGTCGCGGCCTTCGAACTCGATGCCGTCGTCTGAGGTGGGTGTCCACTTGGTCGACATGTCGAGCACGTTGACGAAGTAGTCATTGCTTAGAACGCCTGGGCGATTGGTGAACACGCCGTGTGAGCCATTGACAGCGCCCATTGCACGCAAACCACCGGCGAGCACGGTCATTTCTGGCGCAGAGAGGGTCATTAGCTGAGCTTTGTCGACCAGCATTTCTTCGGCAGACACGGTGAACTGCATTTTCTGGTAGTTGCGGAAACCGTCAGCCATTGGCTCGAGGACTGCGAAAGAGTCGACATCAGTCTGCTCTTGGGTCGCATCGCCACGGCCTGGTGTGAAGGGAACTTCTACATCGTGGCCGCCAGCTTTGGCCGCCGCTTCTACTGCTGCAGTGCCCGCAAGGACGATCATGTCAGCCATTGAGATTTGCTTGCCGCCAGATGCGCCCGCATTGAAGGCTTCGCGAATCGACTCTAGGCCATTGAGGACTTTGGCTAGCTGCTCGGGTTGGTTGGCTTCCCAGTCCTTCTGTGGGGCTAAGCGAATGCGAGCACCATTGGCACCGCCACGCTTGTCTGAGCCGCGATAGGTTGAGGCAGAGGCCCATGCGGTTGAGACGAGCTCCGCAGTGCTGAGGCCGCTGTCCAAAATTTGCGCTTTGAGTGCAGCGATATCGTTGGCGTCAACCAAGGCGTGATCAACCGCTGGGATTGGGTCTTGCCA
>JABXHR010000270.1 GCA_013373515.1 Gammaproteobacteria bacterium
AGCCAGTTTCGGTTTGCCACCAATGATCAATGACCGGCACTTGAAGCGTTTCTTGCGCCCAGATCAAGGTGTCAGGATCGCAGCGCTCACCTGCAAGATATAGTGCCTCGAAATGTTCTAGGTTGTACTTCCTTAAATATTCGGCGGTTGGGTCTTCTTTGCGGATGGCGCGAAACGCTGTTGGAGCGGTGAATAGCACCTTTACCTTGTGCTCTTCGATAACTCGCCAAAATGCACCAGCGTCTGGCGTTCCCACAGGTTTGCCTTCATAGACGACAGTGGTGTTGCCGTGAATGAGAGGGCCATAGGTAATATAAGAGTGTCCCACGACCCAGCCGACATCGGAGGCGGACCAAAACACATCGCCAGGCTCAACGCCGTAGATGTTTTTCATGCTCCAATTAAGTGCGACACAGTAACCGCCAGTGTCACGAACGACGCCTTTGGGGCGACCTGTTGTGCCGGATGTGTACAAAATATACAGCGGGTGTGTGCTCGGCACCGGAACGCAATCTGCAAGCGGCGCTTGGCTGACGGTTTCGGTCCAGTCGTAGTCGCGACCATCTACCATGGATGCATTGCATTGAGGTCGCTGCAGTAGCATCACGCCAGAGGGCTTGTGAGTCGCAATATCTATTGCCTTATCAAGTAGCGGCTTATATTCGATGACTCTGCTGCCTTCGATGCCGCAGCTTGCTGTGAGAATGGCGGCTGGGGTCGCGTCATCAATACGTACTGCGAGTTCGTTGGCCGCAAACCCTCCAAATACGACCGAGTGCACCGCGCCGATTCTGGCGCAAGCTAGCATAGCGACGAGGGCCTCCGGAATCATTGGCATGTAAATAACTACGCGGTCGCCCATTTTGACACCCATCTGTTGAAGTGCACCGGCGGTGGAGGCCACCATGTGCTTGAGCTCTGCGAAGGTGATTTTGGTTTGGCTTTGGGTGACGGGGCTGTCGTGAATAATGGCCAATTGATCAGCTCGTCCACTCTCTACATGCCGATCAACTGCATTGTGGCAAGCGTTGATCATGCCGTCTTCGAACCAAGCGTAGAATGGTGATGTTTTGGCGCTGACCCCGGCCGTTGGTACTTGGTACCACGCCAATGCTTTTGATTGTTCTAACCAGAACTCGGACGGGTTTTCGATTGAGTGCTGGTGAATCTCTGCAAATGATCGGTCTACCACTTACGCTCCTAGATAATTTATGTCGTAAAGAAACAATTGTTTTTGAAATTATGGTGCGATGCAACAATTTTTGAATTGAATTTGTCTCTTGTTCTGACTGAGCTCGGTTTGGCTGGGCAATTTCGAGTGTTGTTGTAGGCTCTGTGTTAAGCGTATTTGATTGTCGTCTAGGGGCGATGTGTGTGCGAGATGCAACCGTATGTTAACAATAACGTGTGGGAAAATTTCACGCCTTTTTGTGCTTTGGTTAGTCGCGTCTCGAGGCTTTGCTGTCAATCAATTTGGTGTCTGAAAACCCGCTGAATCTATATCGTCGCATTCCATTTGGGGGATAACTTTGACGAAATAGGTAACAATTTCGAATCATTGTCGCTACAATAAAAATTGGTCGCCATGTCGGGCGAAACAAAAAATATAATAGGAGCACAACTATGGCTAAAGGGCAGACGCTTCAAGAGCCCTTTTTGAATGCACTTCGTAAGGAGCGCATTCCGGTTTCAATTTACCTTGTCAACGGCATCAAGCTGCAGGGACAAGTTGAGTCTTTTGATCAGTTCGTCATTTTGCTTAAAAACACTGTTAGCCAGATGGTTTACAAGCATGCGATCTCAACGATCGTACCGGCGCGAGCGGTCAACACTCGCTTTGATGAAGACGAAGACAACGACGGCGAATAAAACTGAGTAGTACAACTCAACTATTTGACCGACACGAAGGTGGGGAAAGAGCATTATTGGTTCATCCCCATGTTCGCTACAAGGACGCCGACGCGGTGTCCGAGTTCGTGTCTCTTGCCAGCGCCAGTGGCGTTGAATGCATTCATCTATCCGAACCTTCCATCAGCAGTCCGACAGCCCGGTTTTTCGTTGGCTCTGGCAAGGTTGAGGAGCTTGCTCGTCTGGTTCACGATGATGAGCTGGATATCGCCATTTTCAATTGTGAGCTGTCCCCGTCGCAGGAGCGCGACTTAGAAGCCGCGCTGAAGTGTCGAGTCATCGGACGAACCGGTCTCATACTTGATATTTTCGCACAGCGTGCAAGATCCCATGAAGGCAAGCTTCAGGTCGAACTGGCCCAGCTTGAGCATATGTCGACCCGTTTGGTTCGTGGATGGACTCACCTCGAAAGGCAGAAGGGTGGCGTGGGGTTAAGAGGCCCGGGCGAAACACAACTCGAAACCGACCGTCGATTGCTGCGTGAGCGCATAGCCACGCTTAAGCGGCGGCTCGGCGCAGTCAAAAAACAACGCGAAACTTCCCGAAAGTCTAGGCAGCGCGCTGAGGTTAAGACAGTCTCTCTGGTGGGTTATACCAATGCTGGTAAATCCAGCCTTTTCAATGTCGTGACCCATTCTGGTGTGTTTGCAAAGGACATGTTGTTTGCCACGCTTGATCCCACAGTAAGGCGTCTCAAGCTCGGTGGTGGGCGTGAAATTGTGCTCGTTGATACGGTTGGTTTTGTGCGTGATTTGCCGCATGAACTGGTCGCTGCGTTTCACGCGACATTGCAAGAGACCGCCGAGGCGGATGTGCTGGTGCATGTTATCGACCGAGCAGATCCTCTTTGGCGCGAACGAGAGCAAAGTGTTCTTGACGTGCTTGCGCTGTTAGAACTCGATGATCGCCAAGTCATACGTGCATTCAACAAAATTGATTTAATCGGTTTAGCACCTGGAATACGTGAGCGCGATGATGGTGGCTTGGATGTTCTTTGCTCTGCGCATTCTGGCGATGGATTAAACGACCTACTCGAAGTGATAGAGGGCGTTTCACTGGGGTCAAGGCTAGAGGGGCCGCTGATCATTGAACCTGTTGAGTATGCATTGCGCGCTCAATTGTACGAAATGGGTGCGGTGCGTCATGAGCGTGTTGATGAGCATGGGAGCACGGTGCTGGATGTGTCGATCGATCGCAGTGTCTGGCAACGAATTTCAAAGGGGCGCTTGTTTCCAGGGGATCACACCCCCATTGAAGACTGGGAAGCGCGATAGCGTCGAAGCAAAGCATGACTTGCAGGGCGCTGAGCATTGCGTTAGCGGTTATTCAGGTGGTGCTCTTATTTGCAGCGTTTCTTAAACACGATACAATTTTTAGGTTTTGAGCCGCTTGAAGCGGCGATTAAATATTGGAGTATTGAATGGCTTGGGATAAACCCGGCGGTAATCGTCCACAGGGCCCGAACAATGACGACGGCCCGCCAGATTTGGACGAAATGTTCAAGCGCTTGAAGACCATGTTTTCGGGTGATGGAAAATCCAATTCGGATCAGGGTGGATCGTCAGGCTCGGGCGGTAGCGATGCGGGCTTAGGGCCCTTGCTGGGTCTGGGTGCTTTGGTGTTGGTGGGGTTCGCGATATATGATTCAGTATATGTGGTGGACCAAGCGGAGCGCGGTGTTGTGACACGCTTTGGCGCCTACAACCGTACTGCAACGGGTGGTTTGAACTTTAAGCTGCCGACACCACTTGAATCGGTTACGAAAATCAATGTTGACCAAAACAACACGATTTCAGTGCGTGACCAAACCATTCTGACCAGCGATGAAAACGTGGTCGTTGTTGACCTGACAGTGCAGTACAACATCAAGAATGCGGAAAATTACCTGTTCAAAGTCCGTAACCCAGATGGTTCCTTGCGTGAAATTGCAGAAAGTGCGCTGCGAGAGGTTATCGGACAGAACAACATGGACTTCGTCATTATCGATGGCCGCGAAGCCATAGCCTCTGGTACTGAAACCTTGATTCAAGAGACGCTGGATCTTTACCAAACCGGTATCGCGGTTACCTCTGTGAACTTGGAAAGTGCGCAGCCACCAGAAGCCGTTCAAGATGCATTTTCGGATGCAATCCGTGCACGTGAGGATAAAGAGCGCAGGATCAATGAAGCCGAAGCCTATGCGAACGAAATTATTCCGGTTGCTCGAGGCGAGGCGACGCAAATCTTAGAAGAAGCCAAGGCTTACCGCACGCGTGTCGTCCGAGGTGCTGAGGGTGAGACTTCACGATTTGCTCAAATTTATGAGCAATATAGCGCTGCTCCAGAGGTGACTCGTGAACGCATATATATCGAGTCTATTGAGTCCGTGCTTGGCAATACCAATAAGGTGTTGATGGATGCAGAGGGCAACGCCCCGTTGAGTTATCTGCCTTTGGATCAGCTGATGAGAAATCGTTCTGAGCGGGCGGTCGTAAGTGAATCCACTGCGCCCATTCCGCAGTCAGTGCTCAATTCAGTCCCCCGCGTTGATTCTTCAGTAGTGAATTCAACGTCAACCGACGATCGTAGCCGTTCACGTAGCAGAGGAGAATAATCATGAAATTGATGACATCTATTGTGGCTCTGCTGGTGGTAGCCGTTGTGGTCTCGATGAGCGTATTCACTGTTCGTGAAGACCAAACCGCCGTTAAGGTTCGCTTGGGTCAAATTCGTGCCAGCGATTACAAGCCTGGCCTTCATTTTAAACTGCCGATTGTGGAGGATATTTACAAAATCGAAGGTCGTGTCATGACCGTTGATACACCGCCTCAACGTGTTCTGACCATCGAAAAGAAAAACGTGATGGTCGACTTATTCGTGAAGTGGCGTGTGTCAAACGCAGAAAAATTCTACCTCCAGGCCTCTGCTAGCGAGCAGCGCGCTGCTGACTTGATCGAGCCTGTTGTACGTAAAGCGCTTCTCGATGCTTTTGGTAAGCGAACTGTCGATCAAGTCGTTGCGCAGGATCGTACGGCTTTGCTAGATGAAATCGAAGCCAATGCAGCAGGTCGTGCGGCCGATTTGGGTGTTGAATTGGTCGATGTTCGTGTCAAAAAGGTAGAGTGGCCATCAGATGTGTTGTCAAGCGTTTACGAGCGTATGCGTAAAGAGCGTGCAACAGTGGCGGCAAAATTCCGCTCCGAAGGTGACGAGGCGGCACGCGGTATTCGCGCTTCCTCTGATCGTGAACGTGAAGAGCTCATTGCCGAGGCACTCTCCGAGTCACAGAAGACGCGAGGCGAGGGCGACGCACTGGCGGCTCGCATTTATGCAGAGGCATATTCTGTCGATCCAGAGTTCTATTCGTTCTATCGAACCACCAATGCTTATGGCAAAGTGTTCAATGCGCAAAACGACATGATGGTCATTGATACCGAGTCAGATTTCTTCAAGTACTTCGGTCAATCTAACGCTCGATGAACGATGCGTTTATAATTGCCATCGCGCTGGTGGCAATTATTGAAGGGCTCTTGCCGTTTCTTGCTCCTGAGCGTTACTTGAGTTTCCTTGAAAATATGAAGCAGTTGACCCCGAGTCAGTTGCGAATGTTTGGCGGCCTGCTGTTGATCAGCGGGTCGCTTTTGTTGTTTTGGGTAAGTTGAATATGATGTCCTCCTCGCAGTGGAGACTGCCGCTTGGTATCGACGAATTGATGCCAAAAGAAGCCAAGTCATTTGAGGCAATTCGTCGGCAGATTATCGACCATATGACCGGGCACGGCTACGATCTGGTGGTGCCCGCGATGGTGGATTACGTTGAGAACCTAGTGCCGCAGCTGGGCTCTGAGCTAGATCTTCAGACCTTTAAGGTAGTCGATCAGCTCGATGGCAGAACACTTGGCGTTCGCGCTGACATGACACCGCAAGTGTCGCGGATGGTGGCTCAGCACTGCCAAGGCAGTGCAGTGTTTCGCTGTTGTTATGCGGGCAGTGTCTTGCGCACGCGTCCGGATGGCCTTGCCGGCAGTCAACGTTCACCGTTTCAAGTTGGCGCAGAGCTATTTGCGCCGGAAAGCATTGAAGCGGACTTGGAAATTATCGAGTTAATGGTTCAGACGCTTGGCGTTTCAGGCGTCGAAAGTCTTTATGTCGATATTGGTCACGTGGGAATTTACAGCTCACTGATTAGAGCGCTTGAGTTAAATCCCAAGCAGGAAGCGCAATTATTTGAGGTGCTGCAGCGAAAATCGGTGCCCGACGCAAAATTGCTGCTGACCGAGCTCGGTATCAAAGATCAGCATGCCGACGACCTTATGGCCTTGATAGAGCTTAACGGTGGCGTGGAAGCGATCGAAACGGCGCAGAGCATGATTGATCCACAATGTGTTGATGCGCATCATGCGCTGGAGCATCTTAAGCTTTTGGCAGATCGATTGACCGAATTGATGCCCAATCTATCGTTGCATGTCGATTTGGCGGAGTTGCGTGGTTATCGCTATCACAATGGGCTTGTATTTGCGGCTTACGCCGGTCAAAGAACACAGGAAATTGCTCGCGGTGGACGTTATACCGGGCATGGTCGCAGTGGCCGTGATGCGATTGGGTTTAGTTTTGATTTGCGTCACCTGTTGGACTGGGCTGAGTCGGCGCAACAATATGGCGGTACTGTAGAGGTGCCGTTCGAAGCGCCTGCGACGTCGATAGCAGCGTTAAAGCAACGTGGTTTTACAGTGTTAAGGCCACAGCAAAGTCAGAAATCAACACACCGGTTGTCCTGCATCGATGATCAGTGGTGTTTAGAAGAATTGAGTTAATGGCATCGCATTGCGGTGAACTAGAGAGTGATATGTCAAAGTTTTTAGTGGTTTTGGGGTCGCAATGGGGCGACGAAGGCAAGGGTAAAATCGTCGACTTGTTGACTGATCAAGTTAGCGCAGTGGTGCGTTTTCAAGGTGGTCACAATGCGGGACACACCCTGATTATTAACGGTCAGAAAACCGTATTGCACTTGATTCCGTCTGGTATTTTGCACCCAGGTGTAACCTGCTATATCGGGAATGGTGTCGTGTTGTCGCCCGACGCGTTAATGCACGAAGTCGATGACCTCAAATCTCAGGGCGTCGATGCGTTTTCACAGCTCAAAATTTCGACCCAATCGACCATTATTCTGCCGAGTCATGTTGCGATAGATCAAGCGCGTGAGCGCGCCCGTGGTGGTAATGCCATCGGCACCACCGGACGCGGCATCGGGCCAGCTTATGAAGATAAAGTTGCCCGACGTGCGTTGCGAGTGGGTGATTTACTGGATGCTGGACAACTAGAGCAAACCCTGCGTGCACAGATGGAGTGGCATAATTTCCTACTGACGCAACAGTTTGGCGAGGCGGCAATTGATTTTGAGGAAACGTTAGCGGCGCTCACCGGCTTTGGTAAAACCATCAAGCCGTTGATTTGTAACGTCACTGCTGAGCTTGCCGCTTTGAAAAGAGCCGGCAAGAAAGTGCTGTTCGAAGGTGCGCAAGGCGCGCTGCTCGATGTTGATCACGGAACCTATCCTTTCGTGACCTCCTCAAATACCACCGCCGGCGGTGCCTGCACGGGGTCGGGCATTGGTCCCCGTGCCATTGACTACGTGCTGGGTATCACTAAAGCCTACACCACGCGCGTGGGTGCAGGCCCATTTCCAACAGAACTGACCGATAGCGTCGGCAAGCATCTGGCTAATGTAGGCAAAGAAAAGGGTGCAACCACAGGTCGCGATCGTCGCTGTGGTTGGTTGGATACGGTGATTTTGCGCCAAACGGTGGTCAATAACAGTATGACCGCGATGTGCATCACCAAGCTCGACGTACTCGATGGTCTTGAAGAACTCAAGATTTGCACGCACTACGAATTCAATGGGGAGAAGATCGATTTTCCACCTGCAGGTGCAGCAGATTTGGCGCAATGTGTGCCGATCTACGAGACGATGCCAGGTTGGTCGGAGACCACGGCAGGTTGTACCGAGTGGAGCGCTCTGCCGGTGAACGCTCAGAATTATCTCAAACGTATGGAAGCTTTGTGCGGTGCTAAGATCGCCATGATTTCCACAGGGCCAGATCGGCTCGAAAACGTCATTTTAGAAGACGTACTTGCTTGATCATCAAAACAGGGTGTCGATTAGGCGCCCTGTGTTTTATCGCGACGATGAAACATGGACTTATGCTAAGGTCGGTGCTCTAATACAGCCGAAATAGAAATAAAAAAAGCCTCATAAAGAGGCTCTTTTGGTGCCCAGGAGAAGACTCGAACTTCCACGGGTTGCCCCACAGATACCTGAAACCTGCGCGTCTACCAATTCCGCCACCTGGGCAGGTGAGACGCAGACGATACGCGCAACCTATAGCGCTGTCAACATTCGGAAAACAAATTGACTGAAAAAAACATTGATCCAAACTTTGAGCGCGAAGCCGCCAAGTACGACGATCCCATTCCTTCTCGCGAATTTATTTTAAGCAAGCTCGCGGGCGAACAAACTTTCTTAGATGAAATCGGCGTTGGACGCCGTGTCGGCGTGCGCTCAAAGCGCCATCTCGCCGCTTTACAAAAGCGCTTGCGCGCCATGGTGCGCGATGGGCAACTCATTGAAAACCGCCAAGGCAGAGTGCGAGTGCTTGAAGGGCAACGCAAACTTGAAGCCACCATCGTGGCTCATCCGGATGGCTTTGGCTTTGGACAGCTCGATATTGAGCATGACGACGTCTTTATTGCGCCGAAATCTATGCGCGGTGTACTGCATGGCGACCGAGTCCTGCTGGTTTTGTCCGGGCCTGACGACAAAGATCGCTATGAAGGCTGGGTCGCAGAAATTCTAGAACGTGGAATGCAGCAAATCAGTGGCAAGGCTGTATTTGCCGATGGCGACTGGTGGCTGATGCCGACCGACAATCGAGTCACTTGCCGCGTCATGATTACCAACCCAGAAGGGCTGGAAGATGGCATGTTGCTGCAGGCCGATATCACGGGCTATCCAAAAGGCCGCGTGCCAATGCTGGTGAAGGTCACAGAAACCCTTGATGCCATCGATGGCCTGAATGGCCAAATTCTGCAATCCATGCAGGCGCGTGAAATGCCGATGGAGTTTGACGCAGAATTGCTGGCAGAGGCCGCTGCGCTCGGCTCAGAAGTCGCCGAGGCCGACAAAACAGATCGCGTTGACCTGCGCGATATGCCGTTTATCACCATTGATGGCGAAGATGCGCGCGATTTTGATGATGCGGTCTATGCCAAGAAAACCGATTCTGGTTGGAAGCTCTGGGTGGCGATTGCCGATGTGGCGCACTATGTGCCTCAGGATGGTTTGCTCGATCAATCAGCCTATGCTCGCGGCACTTCGGTGTACTTTCCAAATAAAGTGGTGCCAATGCTACCGGAGGCCATATCCAACGGATTGTGCTCACTCAATCCCCACGTGGATCGATTGGCCATGGTGTGCGAAATGCGGATTGATGCCGAGGGTCAAATCAAGGCCAGCAAGTTCTACAACGGCGTGATTTGCTCGCAGCGCCGATGCACTTATACCGAAGTGAATCAAGCGCTATTTTTAGAGCAGCCCTCTGAAATCACAGAAAATGCATCGGTTTGGCAGTCGCTTCAAGCACTGAAGTCACTTTATGCCGCTTTGCGCCAATCGCGAGATGTGCGCGGTGCAATGGATTTTGATTTGCCAGAACCAAAATTCGAGCTCGATGACGAGCTCAGGGTTAGCGGTGTTTACAACTACGAGCGCAATGATGCACACAAGCTTATTGAAGAGTGCATGATCACTGCCAACGTTGCGGCGGCAAGTTATCTCAGCAAACACAAAATGCCCACCTTGATGCGGATTCACGACGGTCCAAAGTCGGATCGACTGGATACGTTGCATGCCTTTTTGAAAACCAAAGCATTGGTGCTCGGAGGCGGCTATGAGCCGACGGTACATGACTATGCCGCGCTGGCGAAGCAGATTGCAGGGCGGCCCGATGCAGCGCTGTTGCAATCGATGATGCTGCGCTCAATGAATCAAGCGCGCTATGCGCCGGAGGAGGCAGGGCACTTTGGGCTCGCACTTGAACAGTATGCGCACTTTACCTCGCCGATTCGCCGCTATCCTGACCTGTGTATTCATCGCATGCTCAAACATGTGGTTGCTAAGCAAAAGCCTTCGAGCTACCACATCGATCAAGAAGGCATGGTCGAAATTGGTGAGCACTGTTCGATGACAGAGCGTCGTGCCGAAGAGACGGTGCGCGAAGTGCTAGATTGGTTGAAGTGCGATTATATGTCGCAGCATGTGGGCGAACATTTTGATGGTGTGGTGTCCTCGGTGACCGCTTTTGGCGCATTTGTCAGTTTGAATGACTTGTACATCGATGGCTTGATTCACGTGACGAATTTGCCGCGTGATTACTACGACTACGACCAAGCCACGGTCAGCTTGGTTGGGCGAGACTATTCACGTGCAATTACCATGGGCGATGATGTGACTGTGCAAGTGGTCAGTGTCAATCCAGACGACCGTCGCATCGACTTTGAACTGGTCTCCGAGCTTAAGAAAGTGCCGCGCATATCAGAGCGTAAAAGCGAGCGCCCAAGTTCGCGCAAACCGCGCACACCCACTCGAGCCCGCGGTTCCGATCGTTCAAAATCTACCCGAGGGCGTCGTTAAATGGCTGAAGTCATTGGGGGTGTCAATGCGGTTGCATCCTTGCTTGAAACCTCTCCCCAGTTGGTTCTGCGCCTTGTGGTGTTGTCAAAAGGCCAAAATGCACGTGTTGCGCAGTTGCTGACTAGCGCTAAAAAACTTGGGCTGTCAGTGCAGCATGTCGATTCTAAACAAATCGACAAAATGGCCGGTCAAATTACCCATCAAGGCATTTTAGCCGAAGTTAAACAATTACCTGCGCTCAGTGAGCGAGACCTCGATGACGCCATTGCGCGAACAGAAGAGGGCGGGTGGCTGGTGCTCGATGGCGTGACCGATCCTCACAATCTTGGGGCCTGTATGCGCAGTGCTGCGGCATTTGGGATTAATGGCGTGATTGTGCCCAAAGATGCCAGCGCCAGCATCAATGCCACCGTGATGAAATCTTCCGCCGGTACCGCGCTGAATACCCCGTTTTACCGTGTGACCAACTTGGCAAGAGCTGTGTCTTCGCTGCAAAAGGCCGGGTTTTGGGTGTACGGTGCCGATGGTGGCGAGAATAGTCAATCGCTCGCCGAGACGACATTTGATTCACGCTGGGTGCTGATTATGGGCAGTGAGGGTAAAGGCATGCGCCAGAAAACCCGCGATTACTGTGATTATGTGGTTTCAATCCCGATGGCAGCGAATGTTGAGAGCCTAAATGTCTCGGTGGCCTGCGGAATTCTGCTTCATGCCGCATTTCAATCGGCATCTTCTTGATTTTTCTTGTCAATACGACGCCGTCAAGTTAATATTGACGGTTTTCATCCACTCCTTGTCCGAAAGGGCAAAACCCGTAAGGAGATACAATGCGACATTATGAAGTCGTCTTTATGGTTCACCCAGATCAGAGTGAACAAGTCCCAGGCATGGTCGAGCGTTACAGTTCTGCACTTGTAAACGCCGGTGCCACTATCCACCGCAGTGAAGATTGGGGTCGCCGTTTGTTGGCTTATCCCATCGACAAAATCGTCAAAGCACACTACGTCATGCTCAATGTTGAGTGTTCTGTAGAAGCACTGGCTGAATTAACTGAAGCGTTCCGCTTCAATGATGCCGTGATTCGTCACTTGGTCATCAAGCGTGATCACGCCGTGACCGAAGCCTCGCCTCTTGTGAAGAAAGATGATGATGATCGTGGCCGCCGTGAGGCACCGGTTGCAGCGGCAGATGACGCTGATTCATCAGACCTTGATGATGAAGATAGCGAAGAAGAAATCACCACTGAGGCAGGAGAATAAGCATGTCACGTCATTTTCGTCGTCGTAAGTTCTGTAAATTCACTGCAGAAGGTACTGTTGAGATCGACTACAAAGACCTCGACACACTGAAGCAATACATCACAGAGACTGGCAAAATCGTTCCAAGTCGCATCACTGGCACCAAAGCAAAATACCAGCGTCAGCTGGCCACTGCTGTTCGCCGTGCACGCTATTTGGCATTGTTGCCATACTCTGACGCGCACTAGGAGCGAATCCAGTGCTCTCCCTAGCAAGGTGGGCGTCATCCGGACCTTTTGCGGCCGGTATGACTGCTTTTGCGTTGCTAGTGGTTGGACTCATTGTCCAGCCGTTACTGTGGCTCAGCTCGGCGATTCTGGTGTTCGTCGCGTTGGCGCAAGAGCTCAGAGAAGTTCTCAGAGTGCTTGCCATTGCCCTTGGATCAACCGTGGTGTTTTTCACGGTTTTATATGGCGCCCCTGGCGTCGGCGGTCAATTGGGATTGTCAGCATGGCTTCCGCCTCTGGGCTTGGCATTGTTGTCCAAGCGAGGTTTTCGCTTGTCAGATATCTCCGCAATTGCTGCATTGGCGTCATTGATGTTGTTGATGATGGCCAATGCTTCGGTCGACGGTGGTTTGTTCCGTGCCATTGAATCCGCCTTGCCGTTGTGGCTGGAGCAGATGCAGTGGCAAGGGCCAGAGTTAAGTGAGTCGGATATAAAAGCCGTCGCGCTTATCTTGCCGGGAGCCGTTGCGGCGATGCTAACTTTGGTTTGGCTGTTTGCATTTTGGATTGGTCGAAGTTGGTTTCTTCGAATCTACCAAGACAGCACGTTTGGTGCCGAGTTTGCCAAAAGCAAGTTCTCGCCGACGACGGCAGCAGTGTTAGCAGCAATTGCGGTGGGCTTTTGGTTTTTAGGTGGCGACAGTATTTGGAGATTTGCGTCGATGGTGCCAGTGATGGCCCTCGCGAGTATTGGGTTCAGTCGGCTACACCGGATGACAGACAACGTCTCTGGCAAGTTTGGAATTCGGGTGTTGGCCTACCTAGTGACCTTTATTTTTTGGCAGTGGTTGGGCGTGGTTTGGGCCGCACTCGCCGTTGCTGACAGCATAAATCAGAGCGTCCAAAAGACGTGAATCGAGGCTCTTACGAGAGCTAGGAAGGTAAGAAATGCAGTTGATTTTACTGGAAAAAGTAGAAAATCTTGGTGCACTTGGCGATATCGTCAGTGTGAAATCTGGCTACGCTCGCAACTATCTTTTGCCGCAGGGCAAGGCGAAAGTTGCTACCGATGCCAACAAAGCAGAGTTCGAAGCACGTCGTGCAGAGCTCGAGCGTCTGGCGGAAGAAGCATTGGCTGCAGCGCAAGCACGTGCCGCCGCTATTGCTGAGAAATCAGTACAAGTAGCAGCGACCGCTGGTGATGAAGGCAAGCTCTTCGGTTCTGTTGGCCCGACAGAGGTTGCGGCCGCAGTCACTGAGCAGCTAAGCGTCACCGTTGAAAAGCGTGAAGTTCGCATGCCAGAAGGCGCGATCCGTCAATGTGGCCAATACGATATCGAGCTGCACTTGCACTCGGACGTCGACGTCACTGTGCAGGTTGTGGTTGTTCCTGAGTAATCAGGATTGAATTCATCTGCTGATGCACCGAAGCTTCCGCCTCATTCGATTGAGGCGGAAATGGCGGTTCTCGGGGGCTTGCTGCTCAATGCAGAGGCTTGGGAATCCGTCTCAGAATTGCTGGTAGAAGGTGACTTCTACCATCGCAATCACCAGTTGCTCTATCGCGCGATGTTCAGTTTGCGTGCCAATGACCAACCGATTGACGTCGTCACCGTTGCCGAATGGATAGAGGGGGCTGGCGAAGAGAACGATGTCGGTGGCCTGCAGTATATCGCCAATCTTGCCGATTCGACCCCGAGCGCGGCCAATGTTTTGGCCTACGCCAAAATCGTGCGCGAACGCTCAGTCCTGCGCCAGCTTATCCACGTGGGGCAAGAGATTGCGGAATTGGGGTATTACCCCGAAGGGCAAGAAGCACGAGAGCTGCTAGATAAGGCCGAGTCGAAGGTCTTTGCCATCGCCGAGCAAACCGAAAAGAGTGCCCAAGGCCTAGCGTCGATCAATGATGTCCTCGCCGACACAATGACCAAGCTCAAGGAGCTGATCGCCACGGGCGGCAAAATGACGGGCCACCCCACTGGCTTTACCCAATTAGATGATTTGCTCGGTGGTTTGCATCCCTCAGATTTAATCATCGTGGCGGGTCGACCCGCGATGGGCAAAACCACGATTTCAATGAATATGGCCGAGTCGGTTGCTATTGAAACCGGCAAACCTGTGGCCATTTTCTCGATGGAGATGCCTGCCGAGCAACTGGCCATGCGTCTAATTGCATCGCTTGGACGGATTACGCTGACCAATATCCGCAACGGCGATTTGACCGATGCTGAGTGGCCGCGTGTGACATCGGCCATTCAAATGCTCAATCAACGTTCAAAAATCTTTATTGATGACTCTGCTGGCTTAACACCCAACGAAGTACGTGCGCGCTGTCGCCGTTTAGCGCGCGAGCACGGCAATATGGGGCTGATTGTGATCGATTATTTGCAATTGATGCGGGCGCCGGGCGCAGAGAATCGCGTGAATGAAATCTCTGAAATTTCTCGAAGCTTAAAAGCACTGGCCAAAGAGTTAGACTGCCCAGTCATCGCATTGTCCCAGTTAAATCGCTCTTTGGAAAATCGTCCCGATAAGCGCCCTGTGATGTCGGATCTGCGCGAATCTGGGTCTATCGAGCAGGATGCGGATATCATTGCCTTCGTTTATCGAGACGAAGTTTACAACGAGGACAGTCCGCGCAAGGGAATTGCCGAGCTGATCATTCGCAAGCACCGTAATGGCCCGACCGGAACGGTCGAGCTTACCTTTTTAGGACAGTTCTCTAAATTCGAGAATTACACACCAGAGTACTCTGGTGTCCCCTTCGAATAGGCTGTTATTTGGGCGGTAGACTGCCGACAAAATCCAATGCAAATCCAAGCCATCGCTTGCGTTTATCGTCTTCCCAAAATGCATCAAAATCAATATCGACAAAGCCACCCATCGGTTTGCCAGTAAAGGCGAGTTCTGAAGCACCCTCGATGGCTAACGCCTCAGAATGATGGTCTTTGCCAACACGGTACATGGCGCCACGATTGTGCACACCACAAAGCATATTGCCATTGAGCAAAAAACAAAGCCCGCCAAACATGCGTTTTTCGGTGATGCCTGGAATCAGCGCCAAATCTGCTCGAAATTGATCGGCTTGGGCGGCATCAAACGCCATGGCTTAGCGCTCTAGGTGTTCGAGCTTGCCGGCTTTACCATCCCAATTTTCGGCATCGGGGAGTGGATCTTGCTGTTGGGTAATGACAGGCCATTCTTTGGCCAATTCCGCATTTAACTCGGTAAAGTGTGCTTGGTCGGCCGGTACATCCTCTTCGGCGAATATCGCCTCAGCGGGGCACTCCGGTTCACACAAGGAGCAGTCAATACACTCGTCTGGATCGATCACCAAAAAATTTGGGCCTTCGTGAAAGCAGTCGACAGGGCACACTTCTACACAGTCGGTGTACTTACATTTGATGCAGTTTTCGGTAACGACAAAGGTCATGGGGTATACCGTAATTGAATAAGCGAGCAATTATACGCGCAGCGCCGTATTGGCTCTAGTGTTGAGGGCGTTTTGTGGGCTATATCGATATAAAAAAAGAAGCTTAGAGGTGGCTTTGACTGCTGGGGGTGAACTTGTCAAAACGCATCAATGCTCGAATCAGCTGTTGCGCATTTTCGACTTCCATTTTTTGAAATACTCTGGCGCGGTGTATTTCAATGGTCCTTGGGCTGATATCGAACTTCCTTGCGATCAATTTGTTGGGCAAGCCCTCGGCGATGGCCATCATCACTTCCTGTTCGCGTGCAGTCAGCTTGGCCAAGTTATGTTCAAGCGCCGCCCGATCGCCCAATTCGCGTGCTTGACTGCTTATCTTTTCAAACCCACGCTCAATACAGGCAAACAAATCGAGGTCTTTAAAGGGCTTTTCCAGAAAGTCGAGTGCGCCTTTTTTGACAGTTTCCACGGCCACGGGAATGTCCGCGTGACCGCTCATGAAAATGATGGGCTGGATGTAGCCTTGTTGGATCATGATGTCTTGTACCCGCAAACCGCTGACTTCTGGCATGCGGATGTCCAACAGCACCAGCCCCAAGTCAGTCGGCTGGCAATGGTTCAAAAAGTCATTGCCCGAAGCGTGGGCATAAACCTGATATTGCATCGACTCCAATAGCAGTGACACGGCTTCACGAATGTCGTGCTCATCATCGACAATATGAATGGGAAAGCTCATTGTGAAACTCCATTAAGGCATACGGTAAACGTGGTGGGGCTGCGAGGGTTGCTGAGCTCAAGCTGCCCACTCATCGATTCGGCCAATGACATTGAAATATTTAACCCGAGGCCGATCCCTTGCTTTTGCGTGCTCGAAAATGGCGTGAATAAGCTTTTACGCAACTGGTCGTCGATGCCAGGGCCATTGTCGCTGATTTCGATGATCACATCATGCTGTCGGCGGTAGCCTGTGATGCTTAATCTGCTGCCGGGCTGATTGTCCATGGCTTCGAGGGCATTTTTAATCAAATTAACCAGTATTTGTTGTAGCTTTGAGCGGCTTGCATGAACGACCAGCGCCCGTGCAATGTCTAGACTGATTGCGGTTTGATCATAACGATGCTTAAGGTCAAACAACGCTAGCGTTTTGGGAATCAACGCCGAAACGTCCACCGGTTCAAAGGCAGGGGAGGCTTCGCCCAAAAAGCCACGCGTATCACGCACGATATTGGACGCACGCTCAGCACTTTGCAAAATTCGGTCGATGGTGGCGTCGATTTTGTCAGTGGGTGCTGGCGATTGCGCACTAAATCGCTTCAGTGCTTGACTAAACGATGTGATTGCCGTCAAGGGCTGGTTCAGCTCGTGCGCAATGCCGCCTGCTAGCTGTGCCAAGTCTGACAAGCGTCCGAGTCGTGCCACCTGATCCAAGTGCTGCGCAGCTTCGGCTTTGGCTGCAATTTCAGCGCTTATGTCGTGCGCTGTCCAGACCCAGCCGGTTTTAGTTTCATCGTCAGTCATGCGCCATTGCAGCCAGTGGTCGCCTACCTTGGTGGTAAACCCGCGGTCGGTAGTTGCCAGTGGTTGGTGGCCGGTCAGAGAAGCGATCCAGTTTGCTAGGTTAAAACCCTCTTGCTTGATGTCTTCGATCCAACGCTGGCTGTTATCGCTGGCGAAAATTACCCGTCCATTTATATCGGTGTAAATCAGAATCTCAGACTGATGATTGGCAATCATTTTCAATTGATTGTGAGCCATTTTGTGATCATCGAGGCTAGCTTTAATCAGCCAAATACTGGTACTGAGCAAAATCAAATGCCCCATGACCCCGAGTAAACTCTCGTTAACCGACGGTAGCGTGAAAGGTCCCATGGTATGCGAGGTGGCATACATTGCGATCAATGCGTGGATCAGCAATAGCCAAGCGATGTCGCCCCTGTGCATTTTAAATGCGGCCAATAGAAAAAACGGCGTCGTCAAAAAGCTCAAAGGCAAGGTCATCGAGATCGACATCGGCAGCAAATCTAAATACACCACCGTCGAAATCAATATGATGATCAGTGCCAGAAGCGCAGACAGCCAAGTTGGAGGTACTGGTCGATGTACCAACATTGGCAACACTAGCAAAATGCCCAGCGTCTCTGCGAGCCAGCAGGCCCACCACACAGCGCTGCCGCTATGGATAGATCCTGTGAGTAATGCTGTTGCTGCTCCGCCGGTGGCGCTACTGATCCCGGCGGGTAAGAGTGTGGCTGCTAGCAGAAAGACGCCGATGTCACGTAGCGTTTGTAGCCCTCGAGATACAGAAAAATAGGTCATTAGCTGTCCGCCAACCCACCCAGTTACCACTGTCGAAAGGATGCGTTGCACGGTCATCATGGTGTCGAGTGATTCGATCCATGCGCTGCCAATGCCAGCGGCGACAAGGGGCACAAGCATCTTTTGTATTCCCAGCCGCCAGACCCAGTAAACACTGAGACCGCCCACGGGCCAAAACACCATGATTTCGCCGTTGAGCTTGATCATCGATCCCAGATAAATCGCCGAGATCAAGCTTGCGCATATGGCGGTGAATTTTAAGGCGTCCGAGACGTTGATTGCTTTCATGGCGTTCAGTTTACCGAGTTTGTTCATGGCTGCGCATACGTAAAACCACCAAGTGCTGTGCAGAGTCTTGCGGATACCGAGCTGCACTTTTCATTGCCAAACTGTGTCTCAAGTCATCGGGTGATGGCGGTTTTTCTCAATCATTAGGAGTATGTCAATGAAACCTTCTTCAAAAGTTCTTGCCCTTGCCGCGTTCAGTGCTGCGATTGCCTCAGCGTCTTTGCCGACCATGGCCGCTGATCAGGATATGGAAAAATGCTACGGTGTCGTCAAGGCCGGTCACAACGACTGCGCCACTGCAAATAGCTCTTGTGCCGGTACCTCTAAATCAGATTCGCAAAGCGATGCGTTTGTTATGGTGCCAGAGGGTCTGTGTGATCGTCTGGCTGGCGGTTCTAAGACGTCGAGCTAAGACGATGGCCAATCAACCTCAAACCCAATTTGGACTGGGGTTGCGCCAAACACTACACAGTGAGGCGGCCACGTTGCCTCACTGTGTGGATTTTTGGGAGATTCATCCCGAGAACTATTTTTATGATCGGCGCAACATTGATGTCCTGCTCGCACTCAGAGCGGAGGGTGTGCTGATCAGTGTGCATGGCGTAGCCATGAATCTTGGCGGACAAGCGCCGCTGGACCAATCGCATCTGGCGAAATTTCGCGCACTGGCAGAGCAACTCGAAGCGCCAATGGTGAGCGAGCATTTGGCATGGACACATGATGATGAGGTCTATCTAAACGACCTACTGCCTTTGCCGCTGACCCATGAAGCATTGCTGCATTTTTGTGAGCGCGTGGATCAAGCGCAAGCGGCCATTGGGCGTCCGCTACTGATCGAAAACCCCTCTACCTATTTGTTGCTGGGGACGCCGGACTATCACGAGGCTGAGTTCTTAAATGAAGTGAGTCGGCGCACGGGCTGCGGACTGTTGCTCGACATCAATAACATAGTGGTCAGTGCGTTCAACCATCGCTGGGATGTGCACGATTATCTCGAGCGGCTGGATTTTTCCAAGGTAGGCGAAATCCATATCGCAGGACATGCGCAGGAGCTCTTCGCAGGGCAAGTTCTCAAAATTGACACACACGATCAGCCAGTCAGTGAGGATGTATTTGAGCTGTATTTCGAGTATTCAGAGTTGCTCGCTGGTATCCCGGTGTTGCTCGAGCGCGATGGCAATATCCCACCACTGAGCGAACTACTGTCCGAGCTAGCGCACTTACAGCGTGCAAGGAAGGTGGTATGCGCCTAGCACAGCAACAACGCCAACTGGCCGATTACATTCGAACCCCTTTGGGTGGTACTCGGCAAACACTCACATCAGACTATCCACATGATCCGATTCGTTCGGCCGTGCATCGGCGTCATCACTGGCTCAGTTATCAATCGGCGATGGCAACTAACTTTCCGCTGACAGCGGCAGTTTTGGGTGAGGAATTCTCTCAATTGGCACTCAAATATTTGGCGTTGCACCCATGGCGTCAGACGAGTTTGACAGGCCTCGGAGAAGGTTTCTCCGAGTGGTTGTCGGGGTGCGTTGAGCGAAGGTTCGTTGTCGACTGCGCACGATTTGATTTCGCACGACAGTGTGCGCTGAGACTGCATTGTTCGCAGCGCTCAATCGCGGGCACGCCCAAGACTGAACAGCTCGATTCGATCTATGCAGTTCTTTGTGAGCATTTATTGATCGAACCCTTTGTTTGGAACGTTGCCGATCTATGGCAGTCGCACTTAGACGGCAGGCCGCTCTGTGTTGAACCAGCGCAGGTTTGGATGGTTTTTCAGCGCGTCGAGCAGGCGGTGGTTTACAGCTCGCTAACGCCAGCGCAGCACCAATTACGACTTAGCTTGGCAGAGCGCTCGGTTGCGAGTGCGCTGACCGATGCATTTGAGCGTGGGCAGTCAACAGACGTCACCGCGGACCTTTTACACCTTATTCAAAGCCGTTTGATTATCGGCTGGGAGCAAAGACCATGATGAAATTAATCGATGATGTCGCCAAAGATATTGCACTGTTGATCAACCGTGTCACGGTGGGTTGGATATTTCTTAATTCGGGATTGATCAAACTCAACAGCTGGAGCAGCACGCAATATTTGTTTCAATATGAGTATCGAGTGCCGTTGTTGCCGTGGGAGTGGGCTGCCGTGCTTGGCACGGCCTCCGAGCTGCTGCTCGGTTTATTATTAATCGTGGGCGTGCTGGCCAGACCCACGGCCTTGGCACTACTTGCGGTCAACTTTGTCGCTTATTTAAGTTATGCCCACGTGCTAGATGAGCGTGCGATTGGCGCATTAGACCATGAGCTCTGGGCGGTGATGCTGTGCTTGGCAGCTGCACTGGGGGCAGGGCGGTTATCGCTGGAGGGGTTATATACCCACTGGCGTCAATCTCGCTTGGAGACGAGCGCGTCCACCGTATCGTCTTGAAACCGAATTTGAATGGCTTGTTGGTCATGGAGGTCTGCGGCGCGTTCGATGGTGTTTCCTTCGCTAGAGACGGCCGCAAAACCACGTGACAATGTGGCCAGCGGCGATAGCTGATTTAATTGGGCAGCAATATGCGCCAGCGACTGTTGTTTGTGGGTCAGTGCGGCGGTTTGCGAGCGCTTTAGACTGGACGCTGCAAGATCGATCTGGCGTCTCAGTGGGGGTAGCTTTAGCGCCGGATTCTGGGCATTGAGTCGAAACGATTGTGCACTGAGGCTTGCGGATTGTGCTTTGAGTGAGTGCTGATAACTCAGCGCAAGCCGCTGGTGCAAGCTTACCAATTGGGCATGTCCATTTTTGAGTTTTTGCTGTGGGGACTGAGGGTGCAGGCGTTGCTCTAGGTGGTCTGTGCGCAGCGCTAACTGTTGAAGTTTGGCCAAAGCTTGTTGGCGGAGTTGTCGGTCGAGCCTATCCAGCCATTGAACGCGATCCAATAATAGGTTTGACATCCATTCCGCAGCCGCTGACGGCGTAGGGGCACGATAATCGGCTACCCAATCACAGATGGTAAAGTCAGTTTCATGCCCGACGCCGCTTACGGTGTAAATCGGCAGTTCGGCAATTTTGCGGGCGAGGGTTTCATCGTTAAATGCAAATAAATCCTCGATTGAGCCACCACCGCGACAAATGATTAGTGCATCGATTTCAGCCTTGCTCTCGATGGAATCAAGCATGGCCCGCATCGCAGGGGCGGCCTCTAAGCCTTGCACCGGTACGGGGTACACAATCACGTCGATCAACGGATTGCGCCGTCCAATGACGCTAAGTACATCTTGCAACGCCGCACCGGTGGCCGAGGTCATCACGCCGATACGACTGATGCGATCGGGTTTTCGGGTTTTACGCTCCGCGGCAAATAACCCCTCTACCTCTAACTTGGTGCGTAGTTGTTCGAATGCACGTTGTAGCGCGCCAGCACCGGCTTCTTCCATAAAGTCGATGATAAATTGATAGTCGCCGCGTGGCTCGTAGAGGCTGACTTTGCCGCGCACTTGTACCTGCATACCCGCTTCTGGTTTGAACTCGACACGGCGATTAGCCATCTTAAACATCGCTGCGCGAATCTGGGCGTGCTGGTCTTTGAGGGTTAGATACCAGTGACCCGACGAAGGGCGGGTGAAATTGGAGATTTCACCCTCTAAGGTCACAATACCCATATCGCTCTCGATGAGCGTACGTACAGTGCGGTTGAGTTCTTGCACGCTGAAGACGCGCGTCGATGCCGGTGAGAAGTTCATCGTGCAATTTTACCTACCATCGGGCTTGGATGCAGCAAGTGCTTTGAGTATAATTCCGTTTTGCAAGGGAAAAACACGATGCGTATCCTCTGCGAAGCACTCACATTCGATGACGTGCTCCTGGTGCCTGGCCATTCCGAAGTACTACCGGCCGATGTCTCGCTCAAAACCCAACTGACCCGCTCGATCAATCTCAACATTCCGTTATTATCGGCGGCGATGGACACCGTTACCGAGGCGCGATTGGCTGTGGCGATGGCGCAAGAAGGCGGTATGGGAATCATCCACAAAAACCTTTCCATCGAAGAGCAGGCCTCCGAAGTCTCTCGTGTCAAGCGTTTTGAAAGCGGCGTGGTCACCAAGCCGGTTACCGTGGATGCAGACGCCAGTGTAGAGCAGCTCCTAGAGCTGACGGCGCGTCATCGTATTTCTGGCTTGCCCGTGCTGAAAAATGGCGATTTGGTCGGCATTGTCACCAAGCGCGATATACGATTTGTCACCGATACCGCTGTGTCAGTGTCTTCGATTATGACGCCGCGCGAGCAGCTGATCACCGTCCCCGAAGGCGCTGATCGTGCCACGGTGATCGCCAAATTGGCCGAGCATCGCCTAGAGCGGGTGTTGGTGGTCGACGATGCCGGTGCGCTCAGGGGCATGGTGACGGTCAAGGACATCGTCAATACTCAGCAACATCCCCAGGCAGCCAAAGACTCACGCGGACGGCTATTGGTGGGCGCAGCGGTCGGCACGGGTGCCGACAGCCAAGAGCGCGTCGATGCATTGGTCAAAGCAGGCGCAGATGTCATTGTGGTCGACACCGCGCACGGCCACTCTCAAGGCGTCATCAACCGTGTGGCCGCCATCAAAAAAGCCTATCCCGAGCAACAAGTCATCGGCGGCAATATTGCCACCGCCGAGGCAGCGCTTGATCTGGCCAAAGCGGGCGCAGACGCGGTCAAGGTCGGCATTGGCCCGGGTTCAATCTGTACCACGCGCATTGTGGCGGGCGTCGGTGTACCGCAAATTTCGGCAGTCGATATGGTGGCCAAAGCGCTCAAGGGCACGGGCGTAGGCATCATTGCCGATGGCGGTATTCGTTTCTCTGGTGACATCTCCAAAGCACTGGCCGCAGGGGCCAATTGTGTCATGGTCGGCAGCATGTTTGCCGGTACCGAAGAAGCGCCCGGCGAAGTCGAACTGTATCAAGGTCGCAGCTACAAATCCTACCGTGGCATGGGCTCGGTTGGTGCGATGCAACAAGGCTCCTCAGATCGTTATTTCCAAAGCGGATCAGCGGTCGAAAAACTCGTACCAGAAGGCATCGAAGGTCGTGTCGCCTACAAAGGAATGCTGTCTCCGGTGGTGCATCAGTTGCTTGGCGGTATCCGTGCAAGCTTCGGCTATTGTGGCTGCGCAGATATCAATGCGCTACACGACAAAGCACAGTTTGTGCGTATCACCGGTGCGGGCATGCGTGAGAGCCATGTGCATGATGTCATCATCACCAAAGAAGCGCCAAATTACCGGGTGGGTGGCTAATGGACAAAATTCTAATCCTCGATTACGGCTCACAATACACGCAGCTCATTGCGCGCCGGGTGCGTGAGATTGGCGTGTATTCGGAGCTATTTGCTTGGGATATCAACCCAGACAATATCCGTGAATACAACCCCAAAGGCATTATCTTGTCGGGTGGCCCAGAATCGGTGCACGCCGATGGCGCGCCCACCATCCCAGATGTGGTATTCGAACTCGGCGTCCCAGTGCTTGGCATTTGCTATGGCATGCAGGCGATGAGTGAGCGATTTGGCGGAAAGGTCGAAAGCTCAGGCAAGCAGGAGTTTGGCTATGCCAAAGTCGAGGTCACGGCCGAGAATCCGTTATTCGCCGAGACCCCAGCAACGCTTGACGTGTGGATGAGCCACGGCGACAAAGTGACCCGAATGCCGGCTGATTTTGAGTTGGTTGCCCAAACCAGCTCTGCACCGATTTCGGGTTTTGCCAATCGCGAGAAGCACTACTACGGCATTCAGTTTCACCCCGAAGTCACCCACACCGCACACGGCAAAACCTTGCTCAGCAACTTTGTGGTCGACATCTGTGGCGCAGAGGCCGACTGGACCACGGGCAATATTGTTGATCGTTTGGTTGAAGACGTTCGTCAAACGGTGGGTAATGACAAAGTCTTACTGGGTCTATCTGGCGGTGTGGATTCGTCGGTGGTGGCAGTGCTGTTGCACAAGGCCATTGGCGATCAGCTCACCTGCGTTTTCGTCGATAACGGCCTGCTTCGCCTTAATGAGGGCGACCAAGTGATGGAGACCTTTGCCAAGAATCTCGGCGTTAACGTGATTCGTGTCGATGCCGAAGACAAGTTTATGTCTGCGCTGAAAGGGCTCGACGACCCAGAAGCGAAGCGCAAAGCCATCGGCCATACCTTTATCGAAGTCTTCGACGAAGCCGCCTCTAGCTTGGACGGCATCAAATATCTAGCCCAAGGCACCATTTATCCAGACGTGATCGAGTCGGCAGGTGCAAAAACCGGCAAAGCTCATGTCATTAAAAGTCACCACAATGTGGGAGGTCTTCCCGAGGATATGGCGTTAGCGCTATTGGAGCCACTGCGTGATCTGTTTAAAGACGAAGTCCGAGAAGTCGGTGTCGCGCTTGGATTGGCCCCAGAAATGGTCTATCGACACCCTTTCCCAGGACCCGGCCTCGGGGTGCGTATCTTAGGGGAAGTAAATCGTGACTTCGCCGAAACTCTCCGCCGGGCGGATGCCATTTTTATCGAAGCATTGGTAGAAGCGGGTTTGTATCACGACGTCTCCCAAGCCTTCGCGGTATTCTTGCCCGTAAAATCGGTCGGCGTTACTGGCGATGGTCGTCGCTATGCCCATGTCATCGCGCTTCGGGCGGTCAAAACCATCGACTTTATGACAGCCGAATGGGCTAGGTTGCCCTATGAGTTACTCGATGAAGTCTCACGTCGCATCGTCAACGAAATCTCCGACGTCTCGCGCGTGGTATACGACATCACTGGCAAGCCGCCGGGCACCATTGAGTGGGAGTAGTCCATATAGTCTAAAATATTGATTTTATTGATATTTATAGTTAGTAACTTGTTATAAACTACGAAAGCCAATGGTTGATTCTGTTGGCTTTTTTCTTTAGTGTTAGAAAGAAAGTTAGAAACTACATCAACTATTACAAAGCGTAGATTTTGAGTACTGAACGGATAGACATATACGGTGGCAAAGCGACTATCAAACAGAACAAGTTTGGTGTGTGGCAGTTTCGTATGTGGGTAAGAAACGAAAAGCGTTACTACGAAAAGTCGTTGCGTACCAAACGCAGAGCAGAGGCTATCGACAAAGCAGAAGAGATGTACTTTGACTTACAGAATGAGTTGAAGGATGGAAGAAAGTTATTCTCTGTATCTATTGCTGATGCTGTTGCTATCTATTTGGAGCATAGAAAGATTGATGTACGTACCAAAGAGATTGTTGAAGGACGTTGGGTAACTATACGTGCTCATCTCAACCACTTTATTGAGTACGTTGGCGAAAACGAAAAAGCCGCTAACTTAGGCATCAACACGCTTGTGAAGTTTGAGTGGAAAGGCAAAGAGACTAACTACGTGCTTTTCCGCACTGAACAAGGTGCTTCAAAACAAACCGTTCGCAATGAAATGGCTTCAATCAATGCGTGTCAGCGTCATCTTTGCGATATTGAGCAAATCACTTCTTTCCCACGTTTCCGCTTACCAAGTTTGAAGATAGAGGGGAGTGCGACAAAGAGTGGAGAAGAAGTACAGCGTATGACTTTTACACACGACGAATGGAAGTCGTTTTATACGTCAATGCGTTCTTATGTAGCCAAAGTGAAAAACAGACTATCTGACAAAGACGCATTTGAACGCGAACTTGTTAGGCATTGGTGCTTGTTTGCGGCTAATAGTGGTTTGCGGAGTGGTGAGCAGAGACAACTACGTTGGAGCGATGTCAGCATTCACAAAGAAAGCGACAATGGCGACGAGTTGATGTTGGTGCGTGTGAATATCCGCAAAGCCACCGTAGACTAACCCCTTGAAGTCTCACCCCATAACTAGAGGTTCCATCGTAATATCAAAGCGAAGGAGCCAAGATGAGAAAATCGAAATTTACTGAACATCAGATCGTAGCGATCTTGAA
>JABXHR010000108.1 GCA_013373515.1 Gammaproteobacteria bacterium
GCACGTCTAGACGTTGCTGTTTACACCAACATCGACGATATCCACTCACCTGCAGATTTGTATGAAAAGTACGAAATGACTGCGATATCCATACTCGATTCATACGACTATCGCTTTGGTGATGGCTCGTTGGAGATCTTTCTGAAACGCTATCTGGAGATGAAAGCTGAACAGCTATTGGGAGATCAGCTCTGATCCTCAGCGTAAAATAGCCCCTAAGGACCGTGAAGATCCGAAGGGGCAGCAACAGCAAAAAGCATAAGGAAGCGGGGATTACCTATCGATGCCCTGCCATGGATGGCAAGGCGTGAAGGAGCATTTAGTGATGATGAAGGTATATTCGTAACATACCCTAGGCACGCTTACTTAAAATGAACCCTACAGGGTATATCCCTTAATTTAACAGGGGACTTGGCCAACCGAGAGGCTATTCACGAGTTACAAGTGGCGCCGAGTCACGGTCCGGCGTTCCTCGCTATCCAGAATAGCAGCACTGCAGTTTTCAGCTAGCAAATATAATTTGACAAAGAACTTATCTTCGATCATCTATTTTGCCTGTTCCGCATATTAATAGGGGGCATTGTGTAGTTCGCTACCTCGTAAAGCTGAGGGGCAGCCTCACAGCATTGAGATTATATAACGGTCAGTAAGGCACAATATAAGCCGCGCGTTGTATGTCTGCTGTGTTGGAACCCGCCATCTTTACTCGTCGTACCGTGTAACGGAAACAACCGTTCGCACCGTCATGTAGCACTCACGTTATGGTTCTTGCTGGCTGAAATCCGGCGAGGCACTGACGCGCGGGTGTTATTTCAAAGTTCATAGCCTCGCGTCGTTACAGCACATGATACGGAGCTATATAAATGACCTCTGAAGAAATAAGCAAAGTAGCAACAGCTTTGGCACTTTTGCGTACCGGCTTTACGGTAATAGGAGCTAAAGCAAACACGAAGCGCTCTCGCACCCAGTGGAAGCTCTGGGAAAATAATCAAACGGAACATCACATCATCGAATATTGGGACAAGTATCCCGACGACGAGCCAGCAATTCTGACTGACGGCAAGGTGGTAGTACTCGACTGTGATACCGAGGAATCACTAGTCTGGCTACTAGATACGCTCAACCAACACCACATCGAATCTCGCTATATAGTAGCGACAAAGCACGGTAAGCATTTTTACTTCAGGGCTCCTGAAGGCTTTGAAGTAAAACAGCGGGGATACTCTAGCGATAAGAATCCTGGCTGCGTCGACATAAAAGCGGGCAGAAGCCTAGTGATGGCCGAAGGCAGCACAGGTAAGAGGCTCGAGCATAGCTCGATCAGATCGGTTGATGATCTTAGTCCGTTAACACCGGAGTTTTATGACGACCTCCTTGCTCACAATGCTGAGGAGAGCGGCAGCCTGGCTTCTCCGCCAGTCGGTAACCGCTCTAAAGAACGCGCCGAATCAGCGGACCAGTCTTCGCAGAAGGTAGATATAGCATCTCGTCTAGCAGAGATAACATCACTGCTTAGTCGATTCCCGGCTGATGAGTACCATGTATGGATATCAACCGGGATGGCTATACACTTCGAGACCGAAGGTTCTGACAGCGGTAGAGAGCTTTGGAACGATTGGAGCGCTGGGAGTGATAAATACAAAAGCGTAAAGGAGATCGAGTATCAATGGAGTAAGTTCAATCCGAGTCGGGCTGGCGGTTACACCATCGGCACGATTTATCACCATGCCGGTGTAGTTGGAGAACAGTTCCAGAGAGTACCAAAGGGTGAAATCCTGGCGACGCTCGCCTCACCACTCGAGGTCTATTCGCTTCGCGGTAAGGGCGATCTCCTGTTAAACAGCGTCAGTGATGAGAAGCCTTTACTTTTCGGCTTAGTGCAACAGGGACAAGCAACAATATTCTACGCGCCACCCAATAGCGGCAAGACGCTGATCACGTTAAAAGGCCTTATCGAAGATGTCCTCGCTGGCCGACTCAACCCGAACTGGATCTACTACTGCAACTTTGACGACAATCAAAAGGGTGTAGCGACTAAGGTATCGATTACCGAAGAGTATGACATCCACATGCTGGCTGCTGGCCAAAACGACTTTAGCGCCGGTCAATTAATCAAACTTCTGCCATCCTTAACCACCCACCAACACGTCGCTGACCACATTATCGTAATAGATACACTGGCTCGAGTAGTCGACATAATGAATAAGGGAGATGCCAACAAACTCACCGGGCTACTTCGGGCCTTCGTTGCAAATGGTGGCACAGTAATAGCCCTCGCTCACACCAACAAGAACCGAAGCAAAGACAATAAACCTGTTTACGCAGGAGTGTCAGACTTCATCAACGACTTAGATTGTGCGTACACAGTCGATGCTGTCGGCGATCATCCGCACGATGATTGTCATGTTGTCACATTCAGCAATCAGAAGAATCGTGGTGGTGTTGTAGATGCTAAGTCCTTCAAGTTTCTGAAGGGTGAAGGTCTTCAGTACCTTGATCTACTGGAATCTGTAGAGATCGTATTGGACGCGGAAGTGGAGGCAATAGCTGAGCACTTTCAAGTGGAAAACGACGCAGAACATATCTCGTTAGCTAAGCGTTTGATCAGCGAGGGTATAAATACCCGTGTGGCGCTTTATAAGGCCATTGCCAAAGAAAGTTCGCTATCACAACGAGCTGCCATTCTCGTGATTGATCGTTACTCCGGTAACGATCCAGGCGAGCACCAGTGGACTGAATCAAAAGGCGAGCGTGGAAAGAAGATTTACACACTGATCGATTCGGAACCGATGGAGGCAGGTGACCACTAGCAGAATTTCAGAATCGCAGCTTTTCAGCTTTTTCAGTTCGTTGAAATACAGTGAAAACCTGAAATATTGAATTTACCGAACTCTCAAGCCGACCACTGTGTCGGCTTTTTTACTTCTGTCAAAAGGAGCCAACATGCCCATCATCAACCTCACCCAAACGTTCATCACCAA
>JABXHR010000115.1 GCA_013373515.1 Gammaproteobacteria bacterium
AGCGTCGATTTGCCGACATTTGGCAACCCAACAATCCCACATTTAAATCCCATAATAAATTTCCTTAGCGCCGATGTAGCTCATTCATCAATGCCACCATATCAGCAGCAATCAAACGCTCACGCACACCAACAACATCATCAATCGCACGATCGATGGACTCGCGCTCAGACCTCAGCGGCTTACCCAATACGTGCGATGTCACAAGCTCTTTCGCCCCCGGATGGCCAATGCCAATCCGCAAACGCCAATACTGTTTATTGCCTAATTTGGCATCAATATCCCGCAAACCGTTGTGACCGCCATGACCGCCGCCCTGCTTAATGCGAAGCTGGCCAGGAGCAATATCGAGCTCGTCATGCGCAACTAAAATTTGGTCTGCTGGGATTTTGTAGAAATTCGCAATCGCCGCGGTCGCAATGCCAGAACGATTCATAAACTGCTGAGGTTTCAACAGCCAGAGTTTTGCATTCTTCGACTCAACAGTTGCCAACTCGGAGTTGGATTTTTTGTCTGCCTTGAAACTGGCGCCAAAAACACGTGCAAGCTCATCAACAAACCAAAACCCGGCATTGTGCCGGGTTTGGTCGTATTGCGCCCCAGGGTTACCGAGGCCAACAATCAATTGCAACGCCATGCGATATGGTTCGCAACGCTACTGCAGAGATTACTCTGCGGATCCTTCAGCGTCGTCACTTGATGCACCGCCTTTTGGCGCAGCAATTGAAACCACTGACAAATCGTGCTCTTCACCTTGAGCCAGATCGATTGAGCGAACCCCTTTTGGTAGCGTGATTTGGCTAATATGAATCGCCTCACCTACATTGAGCTCAGCAATATCAACTTCGATGAACTCAGGCAAATCAGCAGGCAAACATGCTACATGCAATTCAACCATCGCGTGGTGAACCGTGCCACCCGCTTTTACACCCACCGACTTTTCTTCGTTGACGAAGTGAAGTGGTACGTGCACATGTAGCTCGGTGTTGGCTGACGCGCGCTGGAAGTCAGCGTGCAACATACGGTTTTTGTATGGGTGGCGCTGCAGATCTTTAATAATGACGTTGGTCGTCTTACCTTCGATTTCCAGCTCAATGATTGAAGAGAAAAAAGACTCAAAACCAATCGCACGCATGAGTTCATTCTCGGCTATCGAGATTGACACAGGTGCACAATCACCACCATAAACGATCGCTGGCACTTTGCCTTCACGACGCAGGCGGCGGCTCGCACCTTTCCCTTCGTCGCTACGCGATTCACATACGAACTTAAATTGTTCACTCATTTTAAATTACTCCAAATAAAAACCACGAGCCCCTGCGACCGGGTACTCGTGGCGTCAAAAAATTAGTTATCTTCGTACAAAGAGCTGACAGATTCTTCAGCGTGAATCCTACGAATAGTCTCGGCCAATAACGCCGATGACGACAACTGCCGGATTCTACCACAAGCGATCGCTTCTTCCGACAATGGAATCGTATCTGTGACCACCACCTCGTCCAGCGGCGAGTTGGTGATATTGTCGATTGCAGCGCCGCTGAATACTGGATGCGTCGCATAAGCAACGACTTTCGAAGCGCCATGCTCTTTAAGTGCCACAGCCGCTTTGCACAAGGTACCCGCCGTGTCGACCATGTCATCCACCAGCACACAAGTTTTGCCAGCAACATCACCAATGATATGCATCACTTGGCTTTGGTTGGCTTGAGGACGGCGTTTGTCAATGATTGCCAGATCAGTGTCGTCAAGCTGCTTCGCCACGGCACGAGCGCGCATGACACCACCGACGTCCGGAGAGACAACAATCAGATTGTCGTATTTCTGCCGCCACAAATCAGCCAGCAAAATCGGCGAACCGTATACGTTGTCCACCGGGCAGCTAAAGAACCCTTGGATCTGCTCAGCATGCACATCGACCGTGAGTACACGGTCGACGCCCGCAGTGGTAAACATATCTGCAACTAGTTTGGCGCTGATAGGCACACGAGCAGAGCGAGAGCGTCTATCTTGGCGCGCGTAGCCAAAATAAGGTACCACTGCAGTGATGCGATTAGCCGATGCACGACGAAGTGCGTCGATCATCACAAGCAATTCCATTAAATTGTCATTGCAGGGGGCACAGGTAGATTGAACGATAAAGACGTCACGACCACGAACATTCTCCAATAGCTCAACCGCGCTTTCACCGTCGGAGAATTTACCGACGCTGGCGCGACCTAGACTTACATTGAGATGTTCGGCGATCTTTTTGGCCAACTCTGGGTTTGAGTTGCCGGTGAAAAGCATCATACGACCGTTAGACACGGTAAAGACCTCGAACTTTCTGGAATATGGCAGGGCTGGTAGGACTCGAACCTACGCATGCCGGAATCAAAATCCGGTGCCTTAACCACTTGGCTACAGCCCTTCAATTTTTGTTGTGCACTATTCCTAGCGCTAGGTGCAAAGGAGATTGATTGACTCCTTTGGCGACAAATACTTTTCCAAGCTTCGCAACGTTAATCGCTGCATTGTTTGCAAAGTCTTCGTCAGAGAAACAGCCAAAAACACTGCTCCCCGTTCCAGTCATCCGCGCAAACCGACAACCTTCTTGCGTCCTCAATACGGCGGATATTTCCGAAACTTGAGGATGCGCTTCAGAGACAATTTCTTCAAACGTATTGAAGTGATCTCCAACCCTGAAGCCGTGCATTTTGACCGGTTCACTATTCCTTGTCAAGCGTTTATCTGAAAACCATTGCTGCGTACTTGCATGGACATCTGGCGTAACCACGCAGTAATAGAATTCTGGCAGCGCAAGCGGCGTAATTTGCTCGCCCACACCTTGTGCAAAAGCACTATGCCCTCTAACAAAAATGGGCACATCAGCCCCCAGGCTCAGGCCAATCAAAGCGAGTTCATCCAGCGACACGTCAAGTCCCCACAGATGCCTCAATCCAAGCAATACCGTTGCAGCGTCGCTGCTGCCACCGCCGAGCCCACCACCGGCTGGCAAGCGCTTATTTACATGAATAGTCGCACCGCGTTCTGTATTGGCGTGCCTCTGTAACGCCACTGCAGCGCGATAGCACAAGTCGTCAGTCATCACGTCAACAAGCGGGTTTACCACCGAGATTTGTTCTGCCGGCTCAAACGTAATGTCATCGACGTGGTCAAGAATTTGAAAAACCGTCTCGAGGTTGTGGTAGCCGTCCGTGCGACGGCCAGTGATATGCAAAAACAGGTTTAATTTGGCTGGCGCTGGCAGCGTTAGAGTTGCCATTCATTGACCGTGATTTTGAGTTTTGCAGGCGGACCACTGAGAGAAATCAACCCGGGCAGCCGATAACCCGAAATCGATTTATAGTTGTCGAAATCTGCACGCCATTGACCGCTTTGCAGCTCTTTAACCAGCGATTGATTGTTGAGCTCATATTGATCCATGGGAGACGGCAAGCCTTTGATCATATGACGGAGTGACTCGACCGGTACCGGCCACCCTAGCATTTGCTCCAGCAGAACAGACGCGTCGGTACCGCGCAGCTCTTGGCCATCGGAAAGCTTGACCAGCACCTGCTGCCCATCTCCCATCACAATTGCACCACCCTGACCAAGCGGCGCGATTAATTTGATGCGATATTGATCACCATTTTGTTGCCAATTGATGCGCGCACTTCCACCGCCCTTGCTAGAACTAACAGAAATACGTCCATCCATCATCCACTGCTCCAGACTGGCAAGCTTGGCAACATGCGCGCGAAACTGCTGCTCCGATGAGCCGCCGCCGACTGTCGGCGGCTGCGCACAACCGGCCAGAATTGTCGCGAGCACTAGCGCAAAAAACGCTCCATTGTGTCTTGTAGTACGGAATGATCTGAATATTCCGCGGCTAATTCCGCCCATAGTCTTGTTGCTTCCTCTGTCCGACCCAGTTCCCAAAGCACTTCACCGAGGTGAGCGCCTATTTCAGGATCGCGCATCATACTATACGCACGACGTAACGTACGCTGAGCAGATTGCAATTCACCTTTGCGAAATTGCCACCAACCCAAGCTGTCGATAAAAGCGGCATCGCCGGGCTTAAGATTGATGGCCTGCTGAATAAGATCACCCGCCTCATCTAATCGCAAATTTCGATCAACAAGCTCATAGCCCAGCGCATTTCGCGCCTGCGCATGGGATAGATCCAATTCAATGGTCTTGCGCATATCCCGTTCAAAGGCGCTAAAGTCGCCCTGTCTAATCGACACCAAGCCGCGCTGGAAATAGATGGGCGCATGGTCACCAAACTGCTGTAGCCAATGATTGGTGGATGCCAATGCGTCATCGACGCGCTTAGTCCTCTCAAGCAAGTCGAGCTTAGTAATCGCAAAACGCTCGATGTCCGCGTACTTACTTTGCCCATTGATCTTGGCATCTAGAGAGTCGATCGCCTCTTGCTCACGCCCCATTTGCTGCAGCAAATAGGCACGGTACACCACTGCGATTTCATAACCAGCATCGGCTTCGCCGAAGGCTTGGTATATGGCAAGCGCACTGTCGTAATCCTCAAAGTTTTCAGCCAATTTTGCCTGCAGCAATCGTATAGTGACCTCAGGCAAGCCCGCCATTTCAAGCTGTACAATGGCTTCACTCGCAAAATCTGAGTACCCCGAATCCATGGCATATTCGAGTTTACCGACCAAAGCACTTGGATCTCGTCCTTGCAATTCAGCCAGCTTCCAGTAGGCGGCCTCGACCTCTGCGTTATCCGCTTGCTGTTCAATGCGGGTGCGGAAAAATGTTTCAACGACAAATACATCGTCAGGCCCAGCCGCCATGGCTTCTTGCAACACCTCTTCGGCCAATTCAGCATCGCCCGAGCGTTTTGCGGTGTAGTATTTGGCCAAATACCAAGGCATCACTTGCGGCGCTCGGTCAATGGCCTTGTCCAGTGTTTCAAGCGCAATATCGTAACGACCGGCGGTCAAGTACATGCGCGCGGCCAATCGCAGCGTATCGTCGTTGTCCTTGTACTGGGCTCGGAGTTGATCGACAATCTCAATCGCAGCATCCGAGGGGTCTGCTTCCAACTCAGTTGCCAGAGACGCAAAGGCTGCGACGCCCGTGCCATGTTCCTCCACAACTTTTAAAAACACCTCTAGCGCGTTTTGGTGACGACCAGTCGCCTGATACGCATGACCGAGCAAATCTCCTGCGCGAGCATCACCAGGCTCGAGCGCAAAAATTTTCTCAGCGATCAATTGCACACGTTCCCAATCTTGTGCAGCGTGCACAAACTCGAGGCTGCGTCTGAGTAAGGTTAGGTCTTCAGATTCAATCGCAGCATCGGCCAAGCGAGACGCCGAAGAATCGACCTCGCCATACAACGCGCCGATCTCTGCCGCTAAGATATTGAACACGGTGTCACTGCTGAGCTCCGCGTACCCTGGACTGGCAGCAAGACTCGCCGCCACGATTGCAATTTTGCCAAGTTTCAAAACGATCTCCAATAATCGTTCTTTATCAATGATTTAGAACTTGTTATCACGTCACCCTCAGAAGATACCCAAAAACGCCCAATAAAAGAAAGTCCATACCGTGCAACTTTTCGTAAACCGCTGTGTGACGTTCTGGCGTTCCACCCACATTATTTAGTACGAGAAGCGGCAAACTGCTGATAAACTTGGGAGTTATGGCATTTATTTCCCTTGGATTGAACCATCACTGTGCTCCAGTCGACATTCGTGAACGCGCGGCGTTCAACGAAAGCGATTTGCCACGTGCATTTGAAGCGCTAAAAGCCCTACCTGAGATTAACGAAGCGGTCATTTTATCCACCTGCAACCGTACCGAACTTTATCTCGATGCCAACGGCCAAGCCATGGATCGCTTGGTCACCTGGATGCACGAGTATTTTGGCGCCGAGGCTAACGAATTCACCCCCTACCTACTCAAATTTCAAGACACCGACGCCGTGCAGCATTTATTGCAAGTCTGCGCTGGTTTGGACAGCTTGGTGTTGGGCGAGCCACAAATTTTCGGCCAAGTAAAACATGCTTTTGCCGTCGGCCAAGCGCAGGGTGCAGTAGGGCCTGAGCTCAACAATTTATTCCAGCAAGTCTTCGCCGTTGCGAAACAGGTACGCACAGAGACCGAGATCGGCGCAAATCCTGTGTCGGTCGCATATGCCGCTGTTCATCTCAGCAAAAAAATCTTCGCCGACATTCACAAAAAGCGCGCTCTGCTTATTGGTGCAGGTGAAACCATTGAGTTGGTCGGTCGACATCTGCAATCTCAGGGTGTCACCCAGTTTATCATTGCTAACCGCAGCATTGAGCGCGCACAAAAACTCGCAGAAGAACTCGGCGGAGAGGCCCTCACACTGCCAGAACTCCCGTCAGTACTTCACCGCGGTGACATGGTGTTTTCCTCAACCGCAAGCCCGCTACCCATTCTTGGCAAGGGGGCTGTAGAAACTGCGCTTCGCAAGCGTAAAAACGAGCCCATGCTGATGATCGATATCGCGGTTCCCCGTGACATCGAAGCAGAGGTCAAAGGCCTAGATGACGTGCTGCTTTATACGGTCGATGACCTCGCGGGCATTATCGATGCAGGCCGCGCTGCTCGAGAAGCCGCAGCACAAAAAGCACGCGAGATCATTAAGACAGAGGCGCAAACTGTGGTCGCTAAGATGCGCGCCAATTCTGCAAAGTCAGTGATCAAGCACGCCAGAGCACAAGCACAGGCATTGCAAAACGATGAGTTAGAGCGCGCCCGCGCCAAGCTGCAAGCGGGCGAACGCCCGGAATACGTGATTGATGAGCTGGCGCATCGCTTGGTGCAGAAGTTTATGCACAAACCTTCACAGGCAATGAGCGCCGCTGCACTCAAACAAGACTTTGAATTCCTAGACAACGCCAAAACGTTGTTTGGATTACAGGATCCAGAATGACCCCCACTATTAAACGCAAACTCGAGGCATTGCTAGAGCGCCTCGAGGAAGTCTCGTCCTTACTCGGTGAAGCTGAAATCATTGCTGACCAAGACAAGTTCAGGGCATTGTCTCGTGAATATGCCTCGCTCGAGCCGATGCTCGCCTGCTACAAACAATACAATCAGGCCCAAGACGACCTGAATGAAGCCAAGCTCATGGTTGACGGTGACGACCCTGACCTAGCCGAAATGGCTGCAGAAGAAATCAAACCGCTTCAAGCGCAGATTGAAACCCTAGAGCAAGAGCTTCAAACCTACCTAATTCCGCGTGACCCACACGACGCTTCAAATGTTTTCTTGGAGATTCGCGCCGGTACCGGCGGGGATGAAGCCGCGATTTTTGCAGGTGATTTGCTGCGCATGTATAGCCGATACGCCGAGGTAATGGGTTGGCGTCTAGAGGCGATCACCGAACGCGAAGGCGAACACGGCGGCTTCAAGGAAGTCGTGGTGAGAATTATTGGCGAAGGTGCCTACTCAAAATTGAAGTTCGAGTCCGGCGCACATCGAGTCCAGCGCGTACCGGCAACCGAAAGCCAAGGCCGTGTGCATACCTCGGCGGCCACGGTTGCGATTCTGCCCGAAATCGAGAATGTGGAGTCTATCGACATCAACCCAGCCGATTTGCGCGTTGATACCTTCCGTGCATCGGGCGCCGGTGGTCAGCACGTCAACAAAACCGACTCCGCCATTCGCATCACTCATTTGCCAACTGGCACGGTTGTCGAGTGCCAAGACGAACGCTCACAGCACAAGAACCGCGCTAAGGCGATGGCTCTGCTGCAATCCAAGCTATTAGATGCAGAGCAATCCAAGCAGGCAGCCGCACAATCTGAATCGCGTCGATTACAGGTGGGAAGTGGCGATCGCTCCGAACGTATCCGCACTTACAACTATCCTCAGGGGCGACTTACCGACCACAGAGTCAATCTCACGCTATACAAACTCGATGCGATTATGGAGGGTGATCTCGCGCAAGTCATCGATGCCCTCGCGGCCGAGCACCAAGCCGACCAGCTCGCCGAACTTTCATCGGGTCTATGAGACTCGATCAGCTGTACCTAGATCTCTGTGCGCGTCTCCCAGACGAAGAAGACGCGCAATTTCAAATCGATCAGTGCTTAAGCCACTGCGATATCCCACCCACTTGGCGTTTTTCGCGCCCTGATCACGACATTGCCCCACATCAAATCAGCCGACTTCGTGCCATGGTCGGCGAAGTGGCTGCCGGCACGCCATTGGCCTATGTCTTAGGGGAGTGGGAATTTTTCGCGCTGCCACTGAGCGTATCGCCAAGCGTCCTAATTCCACGAGCTGACACCGAAACATTAGTCGAAACCCTGATCAAACTCGTGCCCACCGGCAAACGTCTACTCGATTTAGGCACAGGCAGCGGTGCCATCGCCCTAGCGCTCAAACACCAACGCAAAGACTTAAGTGTAACCGCGATCGATCAAAGCGAAGCCGCGCTGACTATTGCAAAGCAAAATGCATTGGCACTTGCGCTCGATGTCGAATTTGTCGCCTCAGACTGGTTTGCTGCACTAGATGGCCAACGCTTCGACGTGATTGTGAGTAACCCGCCCTATCTCGCCAGCGACGATCCACATTTAGAAGACCTACGACATGAACCACTCTCTGCGTTGGTTAGTGGCAAGACTGGCCTAGAATGTTTTGAGCATATTGCGGCAGGGGCAAAGAAGCATCTAACGCCCGGTGGCATCATCGCCTTTGAGCACGGCAACACACAAAGCCAAGCGGTGCAAATCATTCTGGGTGAAATGGGTTATGACCTCATTCAATCCGTCAAGGATCTCGCGGGTCGGCCACGTGTTACCTTTGGCTATCAGCCTGAAGCTTAATTCTAAGCTGCCAGCTCAGCGCTAACGCTCTGATAACGAAAAACAGTAACAGCGCCGCCCAAAGCCCAGCGTTGCCAAACCATTCAGTAAAGCCCCATGCAATCGCCAAAAAAAATAGCAGCGATTGAATCATCGCCGTGCGCATAGGTCGCCCCCATGCAGCGCCAATAAAAGCCCCATCGAGGATATAGGCCGCTAGGCCGAATATCGGCACCCAAGTAAACCACCAAAGCGCATCAGTCAGCGCATCGACGATTGCGGGGCTGTCAGTCATCCGCAGTACAGTCCAATCTGCACTCAACCACCAAAACGCACTCAAGCCAGCAGCGATCACGAAGCCGACCTTTAGCGTGTTGATGATGGCCAGTCTTATACGCCGCTTGCTTTGGCGACCCACAGCATGTCCGACCAATTGCTCGGTCACGGTCGCAACGCCATCGAGAAAATAAGCCGACAATGAAATCAGCTTTTCTAAGATCGCATTGGCCGCCAATATCACCGGCCCAAGGCTAGCCGAGCGATTAGCAAAATAGGCAAACGCCGCCACAAGGCACATTGTGCGCACCCACATATTGAAATTCATACTGAACAGTTGACGCCACTGCGCTTTGACCATCAATTTCGACCAATCGATTGGATGCGAAATACGCCGACCAATCACAACAAAACCCAGCGACACCGCCACCAACTCAGCGATCACCGTGGCCCAAGCAACGCCTGCAACCGCCCACCCATTGCCAATGACAAACCAGATCGACAAGCCAATATTGCAGAGATTTTGAACCGCTTGGATCAATAGTGCCGAGCCCGTTTGTCGTTTCCCGAGTAAAAACCCCAGCATGGCGTAGTTGGTCAGCATCAGCGGTGCGCTTAAACAGCGCACGGTGAAGTAGGCTAACAGCGCTGTTTGTACCTCTCCTTCTGCGCCGAGCAATACCGAGCCATAGCTCGCCACTGGCTCTCGAACCAGGACAACAACCACCCCAAGGACAATCGCCACAAAGCACGCTCGCAACAATATCAGCAGCGCGTCGCTGTCGCGGCGAGTTTGGGCCACAAGACCAGTGGTGACGGCACGCAGAAAATTGAAAGAAACAAAGACCAGGTCAAACAGCACACCTCCCAACGCCAAGCCACCGATCAAGTGCGCCTTGTTGAGCTGTGCAATGACGTAGGTATCGATTACGCCAGCAAGCGGCGTGGAGATATACGTTAATGTGGCCGGTAGAGCCATCAACAAAATGGCTCCATAGCGAAGCGATGGAGCCATCGGATACCTAACTATGATTAGGCGTGTGTTTTACCTCAATTTGCGAGGATCCTCAATTCAACACGACGATTTTCCGCCCGACCTTGGGCAGTCTCGTTGTCGGCAATTGGCACATACTGGCCTTTGGCAACCGCTTGCAGACGTGCGGAGTCAAGACCCGCAGCTTCAAGTGCCCGAACCGCAGAGGCAGCACGAAGTCCGGACAATTCCCAGTTGGTCATATTGTCACGTGAGATCATCGGTGCGCTATCTGTATGACCTTCAACAAAAATCGAATTGTTCGGCAATTGCTGCAAAACACCGGCAACTTGGCTCAGAACTTGACTACCTTGGGCCTTCAGAGCGTATTGACCACTGTCAAATAACGCGTTGTTGTTGAGGCGAATAATAACATCTTCCCCATCTGCGAAAGCGCTCGCGACCTCAGTCACACCGGCTTCTTCGAGCTGCGCAATCAGTGTGCTGACCGTTTGGTTGGCGTTTGAAGAGGCTTGAACTAGCGCGACATTCTGTGCAGATTCAACTGCCGCAGCGACCTCTGCATCCAACTTCGCTGCCCAATCAGACTCGCTCGCCACGAACTTGCTGCTCCAGTCTGCTTCGACGGCTTCAAGCTTTGATGCCCATTGCGCATCATTTGCTGCGAGTTTTGCCACCCAATCCGCTTCGGTTTGGCCAAGTGATGAATTGAGCGCAGTTTCAGCTTCACTAAGCTTCGCGGCCCAGGTCTGCTCTGCTTGGCTCATTTGGCTGTTCCACTCGGCCTCAGATGAAGCGAGTTTGTCGCGCCACTGACTTTCCGTCGCACTAACCGCAGCGGTCAGCTTGCCTTCCCACTCTGAATTGAGTGCAGCTGTTGAAGCATCAAGTTTGCCCTGCCAGTCAGTGTTGAGCGCGGCGTTAGAGGCGTCAAGCTTGCCTTGCCACTCTGTCTTAAGCTCTGCAACCGTTGACTCAAGTTTGGATTGCCACTGCGACTCAGTCGCGGAAACAGCGGCGTCTACATCTTTCGCTGACAATGCCGCTTCTAGCTCAGCGATATTGCTGCTGGCAGCCGCCAAATCCGTTTTGAGTGCATTGACTTGACCACTCAAACCATCGCGCTCAGCGGTCAGCGTTTGAACCATTTCTGACATGGCCGCTTCACCCTGCGCCATCAACTTTTCAGCGTTATCACGCGACTCTGCAAGCTGATTCTTCAGGGTTTGGTTGTCTAGGTTGGCAGAGGCCAGCGCGTCCGTCGCGGTGCTTAGCTCAGATTTTAATTGCGCTAGGTTTGCGCTCATCCCTTCGCCCTCAGCAGTCAGGCGATCAATATCACCCTGCAGCGCTTCGGCTTTGGACTTCCATGTACCCAAATCCGCGGCGGTTTCGGCGCTAGCACTCAGCTGCGCCTGCAAATCAGCAATAGTGCCGTCGCGTTCGCCAACCAAGCCATCACGCTCAAGGAGTTGGGTCTTAAGCGTCTCGACGGCTTCGTTTTGGTCGCCGAGCTGCTCTGTCAGCGAGTCGATCAATGTCTTCGCCTCGCCAAGCTCCATCTCAAGAGATTGGACAATTGAATCCTTCTGATCAAGCGCTGTGCTGAGCTCAGTTTTCTCACTGGTGAATTGATTAATCTGCTGAGAAAGGTTGGCCACCTTTCCAGAGAGCTTTTCCTTTTCTATCGATGCTTGCGTTCGGATTTCGCCGCCGCAGGTGCTTAAAGTTAAGATAATGAGGGTCAGTACGATTACTGAACCTACGAGACCAATAGTCACGCTCCCACGTTGATGTTTTTTCATTTTGCCTCACTCACAAACTGTTGTTATGACCAAAAATCAGTCCCAAACTAGGCATTCCTACCCGTCGGTAAGATGAATAAACAATCATTATTGACGCATGTTATTCCTTAACTCGCGCATTGCTTGGGCTTCACTTTTGAAATATGAGAGAAAAACACCTTCGATATCCGGCATGATCTTGGGCAACCAGTCACCCGAATGCGTTAAAAATGGTGCCGCGCGCGAGAATCGCCTCGCAATAATTGCCAAAACTCTTTCGACAGTCGACCAACGCTCATAGCCCGACAGTCGCCCGCCCTCCGACAATCGAGAAAGATAGCCAGTCGCCTCTGGCAACCAAAACCCTCGAGTTGCCTGAAAACTCCGGCAGCAAAAGGTGTCGAATTCTCGAAGCTCACGATCATCATATTGAACCCAGTGTTTGGCCAGCAAGTGATCGACCACCACATCCAGCACAATCGGCATGTAGCGCCGCCCCCCCTCCGGGGCTAGCGTATAAAGCTGCTGCCAATGATCAGATCGAAAACAATGCGCATCGATTGCGCGATGACATAAAACACCATCGACCAATGACGTCGGCCAATGCTCTGGACAGCTGGCGCCTTTGTGAAAATCGCCAAGAATTTGGCCAAGACGGTGGAAATCGTCATCCTCGCCAAGCCATAGGTGTGCAAGATGATTCAAGCGCTCTCTCTAATGCTATGGACCAATCGCATTGATCACGGGTTTTGTTCATAATACGACTTTGTGACTCGATTGATAGCCCATGGATAACCAAGATCTCGAACGCTACAGCCGCCAAATCAACCTCCAAGGCTTCGGCTACGATGCGCAAAAAACATTGGCGAAATCTCATGTATTGGTCTTAGGCGCTGGCGGACTGGGCTCTCCAGCGGCCACTTACTTGGTTGCAGCAGGCGTAGGCACGCTGACGTTAATTGATCCCGATGTCGTCGAGCGCTCCAATCTCGCACGACAAATCGCACATCGCGACGAGTCCATCGGCAAAGCCAAAGTCGACTCTGCTCGCCGCTATTTAAGTGCCCTCAATCCAAAAGTCACCATTCATGCACTTCATCGACCGTTCGATTCAGAGTGCGAATCGCTGGTGCAAGCAGCAGATGTTGTGGTCGATTGTACCGACAATTTTGAAAGCCGCCATGCCGCCAACCAGCTGTGCTGGCAGACTGGCACGCCGCTCGTCTCAGGAGCCGCTATTCGCTTCGAGGGGCAGCTGTTGGTCGTTGATCCCCGCGAAAACAACAGCCCATGCTACGCCTGCCTTCATCCCAACACCGGTCAAACCCGTGCCGAGAGTTGCAGTGCCGATGGGATTCTCAGCCCAGTGGTGGGTTTGGTGGGCGTCGCTCAAGCCCTAGAGGCCATTAAGGTATTAACGGGCACCGGCCAGCCTTTGGTCGGCCAGCTGATGCTTTTCGATGCCATGAGCCACGAATGGAACAAGCTCAAGTTGCCAAAGCGCGCGAACTGCGAGGTTTGCCGCTAGGCGGCCTTGCAATCGCAAGGCTATTGCAAGGTATCGCTTCCCTGGCCTGGATTGGCTGCAAACAACAACGCCACATCAGCAGAATCAAAGGCGTAGTTCGCTTTACAAAATTCGCAGTCCACCGAAATCTTGCCCTGCTCGGCCAGCAGTGCCTGAGCGTCCTCTTCGCCTAAGTTTTGAACCATCGCACTGACGCGCTCGCGACTGCACCGACATTGAAATGTCAAAGGCTTGGGATCGTAAACCCTCACCTGCTCCTCATGAAACAGACGATGCAGCATGGTTTCGACATCTAGATTATTCAACTCATCTGCACCCAAGGTGCCAAATAGCGCCTCTACACGCTCCCAATCTTGCGCATCTTTTTGCAGCGACTCCGGTAGACGTTGAACCAACATCGCAGTAACCGACTGCGCGTCTGCCCCTAGGCAGACACGCGTTGGCAATTGCTCGGAGCGCGCAAAATAGCCTTCCAGCGCAGCGGCAAAACTATTGCCCTCTAGTGGCACGAGCGCTTGATAGTCTTCGCGGGCACCGGGTAAAGCCAAATTGATCAACAAGCTACCGTCACCGAAGACAGTGTCTAGTGATTCACCAGCCAACGGCGTTTCGGAGTATTCTGCGGTGGCACGATAGTGCCCATCAGCTCCCACCTGTACCACCAATAATCCAATCTTTCCGCTGCCGCGAACTTGCAAAGTCAGCAGTCCGCCAGATTTGAGATTTGAGCTCAGCAGCAAACCCGCCCCGAGGGCTTCGCCGACCCACTGTCGCACCGTATCGGGATAGTTGGCAAGTCCGACAATTTCCTGCCAGCCCTGATCAATCGAAGCCCAATCCCCACGTGCCTCAGCGGATTCGATTAAAAAACGTCTTAGTTGATTCATGAATTGTCCATCTTGGGGCCGTGCCCCGCCATTGTTTGTGTCAGCGCCAGCCACATTTGTCGGTCTTCGGCTGAAAATTGCAAAAAAGTGCGCTCAAGTAAGTCGGTTTGCAAACCTAACAGTGTATCCAATAAACGCTCGCCTTCAGTCGATAACCGCAGCAATTTCACCCGCCGATCCTCAGGTGAAACTGCGCCAACGACAAGTGATTGTGCCTGAAGCTGCCTAAGCGGCGCACTGAGCGCTTGTTTGCTAATTTGTAATTTTTGCAATAGCTCGCCCACCGATAAGTTGGGCGCTCCTCCGACAAAATACAATATGCGATGATGCGCACGCCCCAGGCCAAGCGTGGCCAGATGTTGATCCGAGGCCGAGGTAAACGCCTGATAGGCATAGAACAAGGCTTCAATTTCGGTGGTGTATGTGTTTTTTATGTCAACCATATTGACATATTATTCCACCCTGCGCAGGATATGCCAAGCTCACCATAAAAGCACTCGCATGACTCTGTCGCTTCGTACACGCACACTTGGCGCATCTCCGGTTCGTGAAATCCTAAAAATCGCAACGCAAAGCGAGACCATTTCCTTTGCTGGGGGCCTGCCGAGCGCCGATTGCTTTCCTGCACTCGACTATGCATCACTGGATGATCACTGCCTGCAATATGGCACAAGCGAAGGAGACACGCCGCTACGAGAAGCCGTCGTCGAACTGATGGCACGGCGAGGACTGATCTGCACAGTTGAGCAAGTGTTAGTACTTAGCGGCTCACAACAAGGCATCGATCTTGTTGCCAAGCTGATGATCGATCCCGGAACGCCCGTGGCCGTGGAGGCGCCGACCTATATTGCAGCATTACAGGCATTTCGTTTTTTTGGCGCCGCATTCAAGCCTTTCAACGTGGGCGAGCCGCTGCCAGACGCACCACTGGTGTATATCAATCCCACCTTTCAAAACCCAACCGGCTATTGCTACAGCGTTGACGAACGCCAATCAATTGCAGCGCAAGCGAAAAACAGCGTGTTATTTGAAGATGACCCGTATCACGATTTGAATTTCGATGCGCTGCCCACGCCACCGATTGTCACGTTTTGCGAAAACCAAAGCTGGATTTACCAAAGCTCCTTTTCCAAGTCACTTGCGCCAGGGCTTAGGTTGGGCTTTATCGTGGCGAGCGCTGATCTGATCGACACCTTAACCTATCTCAAGCAAGCGGCGGATTTGCACAGCTGTCGCATCAGCCAATCACTGGTCACGTCATTTTTATCCACAGACAAAATGGCAACACATAACGCACAACTGTGTGAGCGATATCAGGCGAAACGCGATATTTTCGACGAAGCCATAACCCGCCACTGCAGTGATTTGGGGCGGTGGACGCCACCAGCAGGCGGATTGTTCTTTTGGCTGCAGCTGAATCAGCAGATTGATGCCATCGCCCTATTACAACAATGTCTGACGCGTAAAGTCGCTTTTATGCCGGGCGAACATTTCTATGCATCTGCGGTCAATCAAAGCGCAATTCGGTTAAACTTCTCCAATGCGCCCATCGATCAAATCGATCACGGCGTTTCGATCATCGCCGAGGAAATTCGCCGCGCATATGAACAAAAAACGAGCTAAAAAAGCTGTCGAGTTTTGGCTCGACGAAATGGTGATTGGGCTTAATTTATGTCCATTTGCGCGGCCCGCCAAAACGCTCTGCCAAATCACGATTACCGTGAGTGACGCAGACGACGAAGAGCGCGCATTTAAAGACGCGCTAAACGCGGTCGAGCAAGTGGTCAGTGAGTGGGAGCAAGAACGCACCACGACCACCCTTATCGCGTTTCCGCAAACACTGACAGACTTTGAGACCTTCTGGGACTGGGTGGATGCTGTCGAGGAGGTTATCGAGCGAAGTGAACTCGACGACATCGTGCAATTGGCGCATTTTCACCCTGATTACCGATTTGAAGGTGAAGCCATCGATTCACATGGCCACTACACCAACCGCGCGCCCTACCCCATTTTGCACATACTACAAGTGGACCACGTCTCTGTAGCCGCCGATAATCATCCGGACCCCAAGCAAATCCCCTATGACAATATCGCCAAATTAGAGGCAATGACGCTGGAAGAGATCAACGCCAAGATTCATCTTTAAGCGTCAAAATCGACGATGGTTGCTGGGTGCCCATATCGCGCTAAGAGCTCGAGCAAATCTGCAGTTGCCATTTTTAGGGTTTGATCGTTGCGGCACGGATGCACATAGATGTTTTCGAAGGCCAATAACGACTGATCGATAACCACCGACACGGCAACAGACTTGTCATTTAGCACCGCCAGCGCCGTCACACTGCCCGGCACCACGCCAAGATATTGCATCATGCGCTCAGTACTGGCGAACGACAGCCCACCGCTAATCCCAAGCCGTTTGGCCAAAGATTTCAAGTCGATATGGCGATCTTGCTCTAGCACGACCACCCACATTTGGCCTTTTTTATTGCGCAAAAATAGGTTCTTAACAAACCCACCAACCCAATTTGCCTGCAGATGACGCCCTTGATCCACTGTAAAAATCGGCTCATGGAAAAAGCGTTCGAAACTCACGCCATCAACGTCTAGCTGTTGGCAAATGTCGTCGGCAGTCGCGGCCTTTGAACCATCGAGCAAAACGACTGAATCTGGATCTGGGCGGTCGGCGTGTGCCATACGTCTCTCCATAAAAAAGCCGCTAGTTTAGCGGCTTTGTGAGCGTTGCGTTTGGCTGAGCTTAGCGTGCAGGATAGCTCGGGATATGCATTCCAGCCATGTGACGAACCACACGCAACACCTGACTGGTGTAGCCGTATTCGTTGTCGTACCAGACATACAACACTGCACGGTCCCCATCGACGATGGTGGCTTGTGCATCCACCACGCCCGGCTCTGGTGAGCCGACCAAATCAGAAGACACCACCTCTGTGGATGCGGTAAAGCCGATTTGGTTGGACAGATCCGAATCCAGCGAAATTTGACGTAAGAAGTCGTTCAGCTCCTCGCGTGTGGTCTCGGATTCTAGATTGAGATTCATCACTGCCATCGACACATTGGGCGTCGGAACGCGGATCGCATTGCCGGTAAGCTTGCCTTTAAGCTCTGGCAACGCCTTTGCCACAGCCTTCGCAGCGCCGGTCGAGGTGATGACCATATTCAGCGGTGCACTGCGGCCACGTCGCTCTGCACTGTGATAGTTATCAATTAAGTTTTGGTCATTGGTGTATGAGTGCACGGTCTCCACGTGACCATTGCGAATTCCAAAGCGATCGTTAAGCACTTTAAGCACTGGGGTAATGGCATTGGTCGTACAAGAGGCCGCACAAAGAATATTGTCAGCGGGATCGATGTCCTTCTCGTTAACGCCGAATACGATGTTCTTGATATCGCCTTTGGCCGGCGCGGTAAGTAGCACCTTTGCGGCCCCCGGCACCAGGTGGCGACCTAAGCCATCACGATCTTTCCAAACACCAGTATTGTCGACAACCAGTGCATTCTTAATGCCGTGATCTTCGTAGTTCACGTCTTCCGGCTTATTCGCATAAATAAATTTGATGTAGTTGCCGTTGGCGATCAGTGCAGAGTTTTCGTGATCGACTGTGATGGAGCCATTAAAGGGGCCGTGTATGGAGTCGCGACGCAACAAGCTTGCACGTTTTTCGAGATCCCCATCTTTGCCGCCCCGCACAACCACTGCCCGCAGACGGAGCTTATTGGAGAGGCCCGTGCGCTCTATCAGCATACGCGCCATGATGCGCCCGATACGACCAAACCCATAAAGCACAACATCTTGCGGCTCTTCGAGCAGATTGGCATTGCCGTGATTCACTTCACCGAGTTCACGCGCCAAGAACCCTTCAAGGCTGATGGTTTCATCGCGGAATTGGCGGGCCATCCGTCCAATATCGACTCGACAAGCACCGAGATTCATGGCTTCCATTTGCGTGAGTAGCGCCGATGTTTCTTGAAGTGATAATTCACCACCATCGAGATGACGGCCAAGGCGGTGAGCCTTGATAATGTCGATGGTAGAACCATTCATCAACTTGCGGCCATAGACCGTTACGATGACACCGCGTTCACGATAAAACCGTCCCACAACCGGAATCATTGCTTCTGCGAGCGCTTGATCCTCCATGTAACTGGTTAAGTGAAGATCTACGGTCGAACTGTTCATGGTGAAACCTCAAATTTAGTAAACTGGGTTGGCGCTAAAATTGTGCAGCGCCACAACTAAAGCGAATACTACCAAAAATGTAGTGCTGATTTCTATTGTCCTAATGGGCTATAAACTACAAATTGAGACCCCGTACGGAGGCCCAATGCCAAGCTTGTTTTACATTCATGATCCGATGTGCTCTTGGTGCTGGGCGTTTCGCCCCATAAAACAAAGGCTGTGGAGTGCAATCAAGACACAATCATTTCCGGTTGTAGAAATACTAGGCGGCCTTGCGCCCGACACCGAAGAACCCATGCCGCAAGATTTGCAAACCCAGCTCCAGCACACGTGGCAGCGTATCCAACAAACAGTGCCGGGCACGGTTTTCAATTATGAATTCTGGACGCAGAACACCCCCAGACGATCGACATACCGCGCCTGCCGAGCCGTGATCATCGCACAGCAACAAACCCAAGATGCGGACGCGACGGATGCCATGACCCATGCCATCCAGCGTGCATACTATCTGGAGGCAAAAAACCCCTCCGACACAGAAACTTTGATTGAATGTGCCCGCCAAGTGGGGTTATCGATCGAGCATTTTGAGAAAAAACTCGACAGTGACGTGACAAGAGAACTGCACCAGCAACAGATGACGCTGGCAAATGCCCTTGAGGTCGGTGGCTATCCAAGCCTGGTTTGGGTCGATGGGCGTCGTCGATTGACGCCCATTCATATCGACTACAACAACCACGCTGCCATCGAAAAGCAGATTGCAGCATTGGCTGCAGCAGAGATTTAGCCCAGGATTTTTGCCTTAAATAGCTCTGAGAGCTGCGCTGGATTGGCTTTGCCTTTGGAGAGCTTCATTGCTTGGCCGACCAAAAAACCCATTACCTTATCCTTGCCCTCTTTGATCTGCTGCACCTGATCTGGGCTGTTAGCAATCACTTCGTCCACCCACGCTTCAATGGCCCCGGTATCCGTGACCTGCTTAAGACCTTTATCCGCGATATACGAATCAACGTCGCTCGCCTCGCCTGACCACAACGCATCCAAAATCTGACGACCAATTTTGCCGTTGATGGTTTTGTCTGCGATACGCGCAATTAACGCGGCCAGTTGCGATGGGCCGACCGGCGACCGTTCGATCTCGATGCTATCTTTGTCGAGCCGTACAATGACCTCATTAACCATCCAGTTACTGGCGAGCTTGGGATCGGCTTGGTTTGCAACCGCTTCAAAATACTCCGCCACACTACGATCTTGGACCAAGAGCCGTGCATCATCCCCACTCAGTTGCCACTGTGATTGATAACGGTTTAGACGTTGATCAGGCAATTCGGGCAACGCATCACGGATGCTTTGGATGTCAGCCTCTTCAATGACCACTGGCAACAGATCTGGACATGGGAAATAGCGATAGTCTTCCGCATCTTCTTTAGAGCGCATCGAGCGTGTTTCATCTTTAGTGGGATCGTAAAGACGGGTCTCTTGAACCACCGTACCGCCAGACTCAAGTAGGTCAATTTGGCGCTCAACCTCAAAATTGATCGCACGCTCAAGAAAACGGAAGGAGTTGACGTTTTTCACTTCAGCACGCGTGCCGAACTCGCTTTCTCCCTTCAGTCGCACCGATACATTGGCATCGCAGCGGAAGGAACCCTCTTGCATATTGCCATCACAAATGCCGAGATAACGCACCAAAGAATGGATTTTCTTGGCATAAGCCACGGCTTCCTTGGCCGAGCGCATATCAGGCTCAGAAACAATTTCCAGCAGCGGCGTGCCCGCACGATTTAAATCGATCGCACTAAACTCTGAATAAAGATCGTGCACAGATTTGCCCGCATCTTCTTCAAGGTGCGCACGTGTCAGACCCACCACCTTGGTGCTGCCGTCTTCAAGCACGATTTCAACTTTGCCCTTGCCAACGATCGGGAACTCAAACTGAGAGGTTTGATAGCCCTTTGGCAGATCTGGATAGAAATAATTTTTGCGCTCAAACACTGATCGCTGGCCGATCTCGGCATTTGTCGCCAATGCAAACATCACTGCCATACGAACGACTTCTTGATTGACCACAGGCAAAATACCCGGCATCCCCAGATCAACAGGACATGCTTGAGTATTGGGCTCAGCACCAAACGCCGTTGAGGCGGCTGAGAAAATCTTTGATTGAGTGGCCAGTTGGGCGTGAATTTCAAGCCCGATCACGGTTTCCCATTGCATGATTAGAGTCCCTCCGGCTGCTGAGTGTGCCAATCGGTTGCTCGTTGATAGGCATGGCCTGCGGCCAGCAAAGTACCCTCTTCAAACGGTCTGCCCAAAATTTGTAAACCAACCGGCATCCCATCGGAAAAACCACAGGGGACCGATAGCCCAGGAATACCCGCCAAATTGGCTGTAATCGTGTAGATATCGTTGAGATACATGGCAACAGGATCTTTGGTGTTCTGTCCTAGGTCGAAGGCGACCGTTGGCGTGGTCGGGCCGACGATCATATCGACCGATTCAAATGCAGTGGCAAACTCGTTGTAGATCATGCGGCGCAAGCGCTGCGCTTGACGATAGTACGCATCAAAATACCCCTCTGACAGCACGTAGGTGCCAGCGATGATTCGCCGCTGCACCTCTTCGCCAAACGCCTCTGAGCGCGACCGGCAATAGAGGTCATTTAAATCTGCTGGGTTTTCAGCGCGATAGCCAAAGCGCACACCGTCATAGCGCGAAAGGTTACTTGAGGCTTCAGCGGGCGCGATGACATAGTACGCAGGCAATGCCAATGACTGCTGAGGCAGATCCAGCTCAACCACTTTTGCGCCCAGCGACTCAAGTGCCTTGATGGCATCGTCAACCACTTTGCGCACGCCTTCATCTAATCCCTCGCCAAAATATTGGTTCGGCAAGCCGATGACTTTTCCAGCCACGCCTTGGCTGAGCGCCGTTTCATAATCGTCAACCGGACGATTGACCGATGTAGAGTCTCGCGGATCGTGCCCTGCTATCGCAGACAATAACAAAGCGCAGTCTTCAGCTGTACGCGCCATCGGACCGCCTTGGTCAAGGCTAGACGCGTAAGCCACCATGCCGTAGCGAGAAACCCGGCCATAGGTTGGCTTTAGACCTGTAATGCCGCAAAAACTTGCGGGCTGTCGAATGGAGCCGCCGGTATCAGTGCCCAAGGTCGCCGACACAATGCCCGCTGCCACTGCTGCAGCTGAACCGCCAGACGACCCCCCGGGTACTTTTTGAGTATTCCAAGGGTTTTTGACGGGGCCATAAAAACTGTTTTCATTCGATGAGCCCATCGCAAACTCATCCATATTGAGTTTGCCAATGCTCACTGCACCGGCTGATTTGAGTTTGCTCACGACAGTGGCATCGTACGGCGCAACAAAATTGTCGAGCATTTTTGAGCCACAGGATGTTTTGAGCCCATCTGTGCAGAAGATGTCTTTGAGCGCGATCGGCAGCCCATCGAGCAGACCATTCTCACCACGTGCACGGCGCTCGTCGGCAGATTTGGCCGCCTCGAGACTGCTGTCGTCGATGGTTACAAAGGCATTTAGTTTATCTTGCAGTGCGTGCGCCTTTTGCAGCGCCTCTTGCGTCAGTTCAGTCGCGCTGGCTTTTTGGCTATTTAGCAGGTCCAGCTGTTGCTTTAAGGTCATCATCATTCAATCACCTTCGGAACCAAGTAATACCCCGCGTCCGTATTGGGTGCTGAGGCTTGATACTTGTCGCGTTGATTGGGTTCAACAGCAACATCCTCACGCAGCACTTGCGATTGAAATAGCGGGTGCGCCATTGGCTCGACATCAGACGTGTCTACGGATTGCATGGCAGAGACCATCTCCATAACAGCGTTCAAGGCGTCGAGCTGGGCTTGCTGAGATTGCGGCGCAACATTTAGTCGCGCCAGCTTTGCGGCACGATGTAAATCGTCTGCACTTAGGGCCATGACAACTCTCGAATCAAAAAACGCGAATTCTATCACAGGGCGAAAAACAGGTGGCCCACGTTAAGCTAAACTTCGCCTGCGTTAATTAACATGCACCGCATTAATCAAAACGTCATGACTCACAAAAATTTGATGTGCGCCGTGGCGCCAATCAATCTCGATGCAAACATGATTCGCATTTGCTGATTAAATGGTATGGCCGTACAATTGGATGTTTATGAGTCCTGCCGACGCTTAAAGGGCGACGAAAAATAACATGGTAATGAAATATCTACGCGGTCTATTCTCCACCGATTTGTCGATCGACCTCGGAACCGCAAACACCCTAATTTATGTGCGTGGCAAAGGCATCGTCCTCAATGAGCCATCGTGGGTCGCTATCCGCGAAGACCGCAGCAACAACGGTATTCGAGAAGTCGAAAGCTTCGGTATCGAAGCCAAACGCATGGTCGGCAGAACACCTCAAAACATCAAAGCAATCCGCCCGCTTCGCGATGGCGTGATCGCCGACTTCCACATCACTGAGAAAATGCTGCAACACTTCATCAAGAAGGTTCATGATGCGCGTTTTTTCAGACCGAGCCCCCGCGTTCTTATTTGTGTGCCTTGTGGTGCCACTCAAGTTGAACGTCGTGCAATCCGCGAATCAGCCATGGGCGCAGGTGCGCGCCAAGTATTCTTAGTAGAAGAACCAATGGCAGCGGCAATCGGTGCTGGTATGCCCGTCTCCGAGCCCCAAGGTTCGATGGTTCTCGACATCGGTGGCGGCACCTCTGAAGTTGCGGTCGTTTCACTTAACGGCATCGTTTACTCATCGTCCGTGCGTATCGGCGGCGATAAATTTGATGAAGCCATATCTAGTTATGTGCGTCGCAATTATGGCGCATTGATCGGTGAGGCCACTGCCGAACGTATCAAATTCGAAATCGGCTCGGCCTATCCTGGCCGCGAATTACGCGAAATTGAAGTCAAAGGACGCAACCTGTCAGAGGGTGTTCCAAGAAGCTTTACGCTCAATTCGAATGAAATCATCGAGGCATTGCAAGAACCGCTCTACGGTATTGTTAGCGCAGTTAAGACTGCACTTGAACAAACCCCACCAGAATTGGGCGCAGACGTCGCCGAACGTGGTATCGTATTAACCGGTGGCGGTGCTCTTCTCAGAGACATTGATCGCCTTCTCATGGAGGAGACAGGACTTCCAGTCATCATTGCCGAAGATCCACTGAGCTGCGTGACACGCGGCGGCGGCAAGATACTTGAAATCCTAGATGAACACGGTAGCGACTTTTTGTCGATTGAATAGCGAGGACGCCTAAGTTGGCCTCTAACAGCGCACCAAGACTCTACAAAGAGGATTTCACCACACGGGTGAAGTTCGTGCTTTGTCTTATGGCTGCGCTCGCGTTGATGGCGGTCGACCGCAGATACGGCCACCTTAACGACTTTAGAATCGCTGTGGCCAACTTGGTTGATCCGATCGAGCATGCTGCACAGCTTCCCGGAAAATTCGTCGAAACCGCAGGTGACTACACCCGTCGCCAAGATGCACTTCTCAGCGAAAACGAAGCGCTGCGTGATCAAAATCTCTACCTTCGCGTACGCTTACAGCAACTCCAAGCACTCGAAAACGAAAACAATCGTTTGAGAACACTGCTCGATTCCCCGAGAAAACCAGGCCAGCGTGTATTGGTTTCCAACATTATTGGCGCTAACAGCGACCGATTCCAGCAATCGGTGCGGATAGATAAGGGCTTACGTCATGGCGTCTACGAAGGCCAAACGGCGGTCGACGCATATGGCGTATTAGGCCAAGTGACCAGTGTTGAAACCAACTCGGCTGAAGTCCTACTCATTTCAGACGTCAACCACGAGCTTCCTGCTCAAATTCTGCGCACCGGACAACGTGCCGTGGCAGCAGGCTCTGGCGATAACTCAGCACTGCGATTGCGCTACCTGCCACTCGATGCCGATGTACAGATCGGCGATGTGGTAACTACCTCTGGTCTAGGTGGACGCTTCCCAGCGGATATTCCAGTTGGCACCGTCACATCAGTGCAAACCGCGCCAGGTCAGCAGTTTTTGCAAGTTAAAATCTCGCCCGATGCCAAGCTTAATCGCACACGCGATGTTGTACTGGTATGGCCTGAGGTTCCCGTCCAAGGCGAAGTCGCTGCAAGCGACCCAACCACCGCAACCCAATGATCCACGTCCGCAACTGGTGGATCGTTCCATTTACGGTCATATGTGCACTGATGTTCAGTCAGTTGCCAATTCCACAAGCAGTCACGCCGGCGATTCCCACTTGGACCACCTTGGTTGTCATCTATTGGGCGACATTTTTAACGCCTCATTTTGGGGTTATTTCAGGGTTTATTATCGGCATACTGTTAGATGTCACCGACGGTGTGCTACTAGGCCAGAACGCCTTTGTTTTGACCATTATTGTGTTTATTGTTCGCCACCAAGCCAAGCGCATCGCAACCGCGCCGATGGTTCAACAAGTCTTTTTAGTCGCCATGTTTGAAGGTGTACGTCTTTTGCTGTTACTGGCGGTCAACTTCTTTCTCAATCGCCGCCCTGTCGATTTCTCGACCTACTTTTTATCCTGTTTCACCACGGCGATCATTTGGCCCTGGGTGTATTTCACATTTCGCCAGCTGCAACGTCGGTTTGACCTGCGTTGAGTGAGGCCGCGCTATTTTTCAGCGCCTTGTTGTCGGCAACGCTGCTGCCCGGCAGCTCCGAGGTGGTACTCGGCGCACTGGCGATACAAACCCCCGAACTCACCTGGCGCTTTGTCATCATTGCCACACTTGGCAACACGCTCGGCGCCTATCTGAATTTTGCTCTCGGCTACCTTGGACGCAGTGTGCTAAAACGTGGCCAAATGGCTGAAAAGGCCAAAAAACACCTTGGCCGCTACGGTGAACTTATGCTGCTACTGAGCTGGGTCCCCATTATTGGCGACGTCTACGTTTTGGCGGCGGGCTACCTGAAGTTAAACGCACTTTACAGCGCAATATTCATCCTGATTGGGAAATTTTTGCGATACTTTGCGCTGGTGGCGTTGATCTAAGGAGCGTTATGCGCGCGGTAATATTGGATACAGATTCATTGGGGCCAAGGGTTGATTTCGCTCCGTTGACAGACTGTTATGACAACATCGAATTTCTAAATGTCGCAGACAAAGCGCAAACCATCCAAGCGGTCAAATCTGCCGAGGTAATCATCAGTAACAAGGTGGTGATTGATCGTGAGGTCATAGAAGGCGCACCATCGCTCAAGCGAATTCAAGTGGCCGCAACCGGCTACAACAACGTTGATCTTCAAACCTGCCATGAAAGAGGCATTGGCGTATGTAATGTTCGCGCGTATGGCACAGCCTCCGTCAGCCAGCACACGTGGGCGCTCATTTTGGCGCTTAGCAATCGAGTGATCGAACACCACCAACAATCAATCAACGGCCAGTGGAGTGAGAGCCCTTGGTTCTGCACATTTGATCATCGAGTCAACGAGCTAGAGGGCAAGGTCCTAACCATTATCGGCGGCGGCGAACTGGGCTCAGCTGTGGGCAAAATTGCAGAGGCTTTCGGTATGCGGGTACAGTTCGCTGGTCGTAAACATACTGGGGCACAGACAGGCCGAGTGCCATTTAACCAGGCAATATCCACCGCCGACGTGATTACGCTGCATTGTCCACTAAACGCGGATACTGCCAATCTTATTTCGACGCCTGAGTTTAAGCTGATGAAGCCCTCCTCACTGCTAGTCAATACTGCGCGTGGCGGGATTGTGGATGAAGCGGCGTTAATTGAAGCACTGCAAAACGCCCAGATTGCAGGCGCAGCATTTGATGTCTTGACCACCGAGCCTCCGTCGAGCGATCACCCGTTGCTGCAAAATATTCCCAACCTTATTATTACGCCCCACGTCGCATGGGCGAGCATAGAGGCCCGTCAGCGTATCATCGACCAGATGGCCGACATTGAGCGCCATGCGGACTACATCAATCACAACTACATCAATGCCCTATGACACAGAATATCGAAGAACTCGAAATCAAAATTGCATTTCTTGAGGATTTGGTCGAAAGCCTCGGCCAATCTGTCACCGAACTGTCCGAAAAATGGCGAGCGCAAAATGAAGAGGCCGAGCTTCTCAAGCTTCGCGTCAAGCGCCTTGAGCAAGTGGCGGGGCCGGAAATCACCGATGCGCCACCCCCGCATTACTGAGATCGACTAACGTATCAAGCGATTTCGTTCGACATGCAGCTCAAAACGCTGCAAATCATATGGCGCGGCACTGGAGCGCCCTTGCCAATCGAAAACCCGATTGGCGCAAATGCTTTTAAAACCACTCTCAACAGGCTCGAGCCCACAACCCAATTCAGGGTCTTTGTTGGCATAGAACCAGTAGCGCTCGCCGTCGAAGCGGACCCATCCATCCTGACCTGCCAAATCAACTTGCTTGCTTTCCCCTTCGGCGAGCACAGGCTTGGCAATCCAAGCCGCGGCCTTGAGCTCAAACTGGTAAAACACCAAGCTCGATCCGAGTCCCGCGATCAGCGCCATCACACTCAACCCAAATCGCATTCGCGCACTTGAATTTTTGGTGAGCACTCTGGTCACAAATAAAAACCCGGCCGCCAACCAAATTGGCACATCACTGGACCCAGGAATCACCGGCGCAAGCAAAACGGCTAACGCAGCCGTTAAAGCTAAGTAGGTAGCCACCCGGTACATCGTTACTAAATGAGCTGGCGGTTGTATTTTTTTTTCGGTCATCTTTCGGTTTCGTTAAGTAGTTCGGAGAAATTTCAGACGCTTAGCTCTATCTTGGTGTCACTGGCAAACATTACAACGACTAAGCCGAGAGAAATGAAAAAACGTCCTCACATCAAAAGTTATTCATTCACCTGTGTCCTATTTAGCCTGATCTCAGTGCTGGCGACTTCAGTCGCCCTTGCAATGGATTTAGCACCGCTAGAAGACCAAGATTTTATCAATGCGCCGCCGGAGCGTGTGGAACTCGGACGATTGCTTTTTCACGACAAAATCCTGAGTGGCAATCGCAACATTGCATGCAACACCTGCCATCACCAAGACTTTGGCTCGTCAGACGGCCTCTCGCTAAGTATCGGCGAAGGCGGCATTGGCATTGGACCCGAACGTCAGCTTGGTGTCGGTAAAAATCGTGTCGTGCGTCGCGTGGCGCGCAATGCCCCTGGGCTCTTTAACTTGACTCACAAAAGCAATACCGTCGCATTTCACGACGGACGCCTCGTGAAGTCCGAGGACGGATTTGAACACAACACCGAGGGCTTACTCGATAGTAGACTGGCGTCACTGATTGCCGCGCAGGCATTATTTCCAATGACAGCGCCAGACGAAATGGCGGGCCAGCAAAATGAAAACATCGTTGGACTCGTGGTGCCGTCGAATCTGAATGAAGCCTGGAAGGTAATCACCTATCGCATTCGCAACCTCGATGGCTACTGGCCGCTATTCAAAGCCGCTTATCCAGAGCTAGCGTCTGCGCAAGACATTGATATGCCGCATATCGCCAACGCATTGGCCGATTTTATGGACGCCAACTGGCGCGTTACACAAACCCCCTACGATCGCTTTGTCAATGGTGACAACGCGGCACTAGACACCCAACAACAACGCGGAATGGAGCTATTTTTCGGCCGTGCACTGTGCGCCTCGTGCCACAAGCCTCCGTTATTTAGCGATGGCCAATTCCACAATATTGGGCTGCCTTCATTTGGACCTGGCAAATTGAGCGGCGGCGGCAATTATGTCGACAAAGGCCGCGCGCTCGTCACGGGCTCTGACCTTGGCAACTTTGCGTTTAAAACCCCGCAGCTGCGCAACTGGGCCTTTACCGCACCCTATGGTCACAATGGTGCCCACGCCACAATCGAAGGTATGCTTGAGCAGCACTTCGAACCAAAACAAACTGCTCGCGCCTGGACACTAGACCAAGCCGTGTTACCGCAGCAATCGGATGACTTAACGGCCACCGATAAAACCCCATCTTATCAGGCCCATCAGCAACCCAATTTGGCGATCCAGCGAATTGTCCTATCGGACGAGCAACGCGATGATTTGATGGCCTTTTTGGAAACACTGAACGACCCAGCGACCGCGCGCGGCAATCTGCCAGTTCCAGACGAGGTACCCAGCGGCCTAGCTGTGGACTAAACTGAAGGCTTTCGTTTCACGGCCACACCATGCAAGCCGACTACTCAGACGCCAATGTCGCTCATTGGTGTCAGCAATTTAACATCGAGCCCTCGGCTGATTCACCATGGTTGATCACTTGGAACGATGGGCTGCAACTGCAGCATAAACAGCAGCAGGCACTGTGGTTGCAACTGTCGTTTACCGATGGACGTATTGGACATCGCACCCAGCAAGCGAAATTTCAAAGCGAACCCGTGCTCAAAGCCATGAAACTCAAGCCCAACAATCAGGCAATGGTGATCGACGCCACCGCTGGTTTGGGGCGTGATGGCTTTTTAATGGCGTCCACTGGCGCCACAGTGATCATGTATGAAGAAAACCCGATTCTGGCGATGTTTCTGACCGAGGGTCTTGCGCGCGCAGCGGCAGACGCCGCAGATGTCACCGAACGCATCACTGTACACTGCGCCAATGCCATTAAGGCACTTCCAACACTAACCGCTGATACGATCTATCTCGACCCAATGTATCCCAGTCGCAAAAAATCCGCCGCTGTCAAACGCGACATGCAGGTCTTGCACACCCTACTGCCACCGCCAGGCGACGCAGACGACCTACTTGAATCCGCACGCCAGGCCAGCGTTAAGCGCATCGTGGTCAAACGCCCTAAGACCGCACCAGTCATCTTCACCGATGGCTTGGTCGGCCAACAAAAAGCAGGGGCTACACGATTTGACCTCTATGCGCCGCTCTATCCAATTGACCGCTGATGGGCCACCCACTACCCTTGGATTGGTTTTCCCAGTGATTTTCATCTATGTCGACGGCTATCCCCTCGGCGCGAGTTGACGCGCGCGCACTCAAATCGATTGCCCTACAATTTTGGCTAAATGGCGCGGTATTCGCAGCGTTTGTGCCTAGATTGCCGGAAGTGCGAGACATGCTTGGAATTACCATCGATCAACTGGGCCAAGCCCTAACCTTGGCAAGCGTGGGTGGATTAGTCGGCAGTCTCACCATCGGCAAGGTCATCAAGCGGCTACAACTAAAACCCACCATGCTGATCTCGGCCTGCTTAATCTGCCTATTGATGCCTTGGTTGGCGTTTAGCACGGCAATGTGGCAATTGGTGGCCCTGCTTTCACTGATGATGATGCTGGATGTCTTCGTCGATGTGTCCATGAATATCCAAGCCTCAGACTTATCGGCGCGGCAAAAAACACCGGTCATCAACCGACTTCATGGCTTGTGGAGCATTGGCACCGTTGCAGGTTCGATTTCAGCCGGCGTGGCACTGAGTGCGGGTATCAGTTTGCAAATGCATTTACTACTGATTAGCGGCGCGCTGGCCTTTGCAATGGTTTATATCGCATCGGGCCTGAAGCAACCCGTTCTTCTGGATGAACAGACTTCTCAGAGCACTCAGAAAACGCCTCCCCATTACACCAAGTATTTGATGTTCTTGATTTTGGGCGTGTGCTGCATCCTACCCGAAATACTACCAACCGACTGGGCGGCTTTTCGTTTACACGATGATTTAGGTGAAGCCAATAACCTCGCTGCGTTGGGATACACCACCTTTGCCACCGGTATGGTGATCGGACGAATGTCCGGCGATCATGTGGTCAGCAAGGTGGGCGCATATCAAGCGTTGATTTATGGCTGCGTGTTTTCCCTGGTCGGTTTGACCTTAGCATTTTTGATCGACACTACCGACGCAAGTTATGCAGGATTGGCATTGGCAGGCCTTGGCGCATCGGTATTTTTTCCATCGATCTACGATGCCGCGGCGCGCGCCAATGGAAATTCTGCAAGTATGCTCGGCGCGATGACCGCGGGCTCACGGGTAGCGGTTCTGGTCGCGCCTGCGGCCATAGGCTGGCTTGCCTATCAGCCTTCGCTCAATGTAGGGATGGCGGTCGCATTATTCGCAATGCCAGCGGTGCTGTTGCTGGCTTGGCTAAGCAAGCCGGTGTTTAGTTTGCAGACAATCGAAAGCGATTAATCTCGCGCCCCACAGTATCCACCTGAGTCTTTACGCCACCCACCTCTTTGACGGTGTTTTCCATGGCCTCCAAGATTTCACGGGCTAAGGATTCCACTTGGAAAATACTGTCGGAAATCTCACGGATTGCCGTACTTTGCTCCTCGGTTGCCACGGCAATTTGCTGGTTGGTGTCTTGTACCCCTTGGATTGAATCAAGTACAGACTCCAATGCCTTTACCGCTTGCGCGCTAGTATCGAGGGTCCCTTGAATATCGACATTCGTACCTGAAATATCACTGGCCACTTGTTTGGCCTTGGCTTGCACCTGCCCGATAGAACCGTAAATATCGTGCACTGCGCTCGATGCGCGGCGCGACAAGGTACGCACTTCATCGGCAACAACTGCGAAGCCCCGTCCAAACTCGCCCGCACGCGCCGCCTCGATGGTGGCATTGAGCGCCAGCAAATCAGTTTGTTCGGCGATCTCGGTGATCATCTCCATCACACCACCGATAGACTGAACTTCGCTGGCCAATTCGTTAACCTGCTGTATCGAGCGCTCTAGCTGCTCGATCAAACGCTGATTGGATTGATGAGCGTTGTTGACGGTTTGCACAGTGGACTTGGCCTGTGCCAGTGCTCGCTCGGCGTGATCATTTGCCATTTGTGCACTGCCAGCGACCTCTTGTGAGGACTGGGCAATTTGATAGACCGACGTAGCGACAATACCGGTTTGCATTTGTTGATCTGAACTGAGTTTGGCGCAGTTTTTAGCCTGCCCCTCGACAACGACTGCCGACTGGGTCATTGCGCTGCCCGATTGCAGTACGACGGCCAACACCTTGCTCAGATCTTCGAGCATCTGATCAAATGCCTTTGTTGCCGGCATGCGCTCCACACCGATTCGTTGCGTCAAATCTAATTGGCCTTCGACCTCAGCCACATGATGCATGGCTTTGGCTAGCAATAGTGCCTGCTTTGCCTCTTCTCGCTGTGCCATCGCCATCCAGATTAATACGGCCGCTTCTGCCACCACGAACACCGCGTGCAACATCACTATGTCGAGACCCATCTTCGATTCAAACACATAGACACCGACGCCACTGGCTTGAAGATAGTTGAACGACAGATGATGCAATGCGATGAGACCGGCAGCGGCGAGAATGGGCAGCGGGTCCTTGTAAAACAGCAAAAAGCCCAGCAACACAAAGATACTGAAGTGCATCTCGATCAGACCCATGGCTTGATGAATATGCAATGCCGACATCAACATAAAGCCAAAAGCAAAACTCAGCCGCGTAACCAGTTCGCCGGGTCTTGAGATAGACAGCATAATAGGCACGGTCGCGGTGGGAATGCCGACAAACAGAAATGCAATCCAGCTTTGATATACCACTGCGATGATGCCGCTGACCACTAACAGTCCAATAAGGACCCAACGCATCGACTGATCGGCGCGAATATAGTGTGGCTTCAACAACTCTTGATCCTGCATATTCCCTCTGTACCTTATGTCACTGGCAATAACACCCCAACTCGAACCAATTGAAGGATGCGTTAACCGATCCAGATTTGCCTTGTGCACGGTCAATCGCTTGATCGACAAAAATGCCCTCGGCGCTATAGCACCCAGCCCCTGTGCTAAGCGGGCCGTGATAGGCCAATTCGCCATTGGCTGATACCACCAATGCCGCAGGTGCACTCGCTGGAAATCCCAACGCCAACAGCTGCGCGGCCAAGTCGTTTGCGGCATCGCCACTTTCGGAAAGCCAAGCGTTGTCGAACTGAACGTCACTGGCCGCGCCGGCAACGATCTTGTCCCAGTGGCGGTCTGCAACGGTGCTGCACATACAGCCTTCCCGCTTGATCGCAATTACTCTGATGCGATCAGCAAGCGCGAGCGTACTGGCTCGATCTCTCAGCTGCGCCTCATTGAACTTTGCAACTGGTTCAATCAAAAAGGGTTGTTTGGTGCCGTCTTGCAACAACCAAAGTCCGATCAACATTGCTGTCAACCACACGCCAAGCAGCACCCACACCCAAGCTTCTTTCTTCGACATTCGTCCTTTGTCCTTGTTGATCAAGCTGACGGTCAATGTCGACTCCATCACGCCTAGCGGCAAAAATGCCAAACACTTAACAAATTAAAATCTGTCACACGCCGGAAACAATACGGGAACAGACTCAGGTTTCATATGACCGAATCACGGGTTTAAACGCAATACTCGCCCACATCAAAGCGCCCTTCTCCCTTGTCAAAACGCGACAACTTTGCAAAGTGGAGCTAGAAGGGTTTATCAACCTGTTCGTTGTCGTGTTAATTTGTAGGCTGTCGCTCAATTGGAAGGTACACCGAATGAAAAAAACACTTCTCACCGCCGCATTGGCCGCACTGGCCACCCCTGCCATGGCAGACTACTCGCTGACCATTTTGCACACCAATGACTTCCACGCTCGCTTCGAGCCGATCTCAAAATATGATTCTGGTTGTTCTTCAGAGGACAACGACGAAGGCAAGTGCTTTGGTGGCTCTGCTCGATTGATGAGCGCCATCAATGATGCACGTGCGCGAAATGCCAACACACTGCTGGTCGATGGTGGTGACCAATTCCAAGGCACGCTGTTCTATACCTACTACAAAGGCAAGCTCGCCGCGGAAATGATGAATGCCATGGGTTATGACGGCATGACGGTCGGCAATCACGAGTTTGATGACGGCCCAGAAGTCCTGCGCGGCTTTATGGATGCTGTAAATTTCCCAGTGGTGATGTCAAACGCCGACGTTTCTAATGAGCCACTGCTGGCGGGTAAGCTCATGCGCTCCGCCGTGGTTGAGAAAAACGGTGAACGCATTGGCTTGATTGGGCTGACCCCCGAAGACACCGACGAGCTCGCATCACCTGGCGACAATGTCAGCTTCAGCGATCCAATTGCCGCGGTGCAAGGCGAAGTTGACAAACTCCAAGCAGAAGGCATCAACAAGATTGTCGTTCTGTCGCACTCTGGCTATGGCGTCGACCTAGAGGTGGCCAAAAATACCACTGGCGTTGATGTGATCGTCGGAGGCCACAGCAATACCTTGCTCTCAAACACCAACGAAGATGCCGCGGGCCCCTACCCAACCATGGTCAACAACACTGCAGTTGTCAGTGCCTATGCCTACGGTAAATACCTTGGTGAGCTACAGGTCACCTTTGACGATCAGGGTAATCTCACCCGTGCAACTGGCGAGCCTCTGATCCTCGACGGCGCAGTCGTCGAGCACGAGTCAACCAAAGCCCGTATCGCAGAGGCAGCTCAACCGCTTGAAATCATTCGTAATAAAGTGGTGGCCAAAACAGCAGCACCGGTCGATGGCTCACGAGACAATTGCCGCACGCAAGAGTGTGAAATGGGCAATCTCGTCGCCGATGCCATGCTGGCGCGCGTCAAAGACCAAGGCGTATCAATTGCCATCCAAAACGGCGGTGGTTTGCGTGCATCAATCGATGCGGGTGAGGTCACCATGGGTGAAGTGCTGACCGTGCTGCCTTTCCAAAATACGCTGGCAACCTTCACTGCAACGGGTGCAGATATCATCGCGGCATTGGAAAACGGCGTCAGCCAAGTTGAAGAAGGCGCTGGACGTTTTCCACAAGTGGCAGGCGTCAAATTCACTTGGGATCCTACTGGTGTCGCAGGCGAAAGCCGCGTGACATCTGTCATGGTGCAAGGCGACAGTGGATTTGAGCCCATAGACCCAGCGGCCGAATACGGTGTGGTCACCAATAACTACGTCCGCAACGGTGGCGACGGCTACAAAATGTTCCGTTCGGCCAAGAACGCCTATGATTTTGGGCCTGGACTAGAGGACGTGTTGGCCGAGTACCTTGCCAACGCGGGTGATTATACGCCTTACTTAGACGGTCGCATCAGCCAGTAATCAGTACGGCGACGACACACTGTCGTCGCCCTTTTCTTTGCAGTCGCAAGCCGTCAACTAATAGGCCACAACGTCTCGCTTCTCAGCGATCCAACCTGTGATTCCGTGGGTGACGTTGTAGACCGTGTCGAAACCCAACTGCTGAACGAGCGCCAGTGCAGCCACCTGCGTGCGGTTACCTGTGCGACAAATCAAGGCCACCGGCTGATCTGGCGAGACCCACTCGCTCAGGGTCGGCACAAAGTCGGGGTTCACACCGCCTGTGGCATCAAACAGCGTCAACGTCTTGCTTTGCTCGACCACGCCTGTCTCACGCCATTCCTCCTCGCGCCGGATGTCGATCAACACCACACCCTCGTCGACCAGACGGACCAAATCGTCGTTATCAATATTAAAATAGCCACCGGGCTGCGCCTGTGGCTCCGCTTGTACCGTCGTCATCAACACCATCCCCAATAAACACGTTGCAAAGGTTTTAAGCACAATTGCCTCCTAAATTTGTACCCAATTTTGCGCCATTGAGCACCGCAGCGACACCCACAAAATCACACTCGCTCAGGTCGCGATTTTGACAACCGAGATATCACCCAGCCGTTAATCTTATCGCAACTTTTCACGCTTCTAAGGCAGTGGGGCCGCAAACATGCCACAACAGTTTTCCAAAGGCGCCTTTTGGCTGTTGCTCAGTTGTTTGGTACTCCCATTAATGGACGCCACCGCCAAATCCTTCAATGGCAGTATGGCGTCATCACAAATTGCGTTCTTTCGATTTTTACTTCAATCGCTGATTATTTTGCCGTTCGCTTGGCGCGCGCTATCGCGAGATTCCTTAACGCACTTAAGCGGACATCTCATTCGCGCAGCGGGGCTGGGTTTTGCAACCATTTGCTTTTTTGGCGCCATTCAAGTCATGCCCATTGCAGATGCCTTGGCCATCTTCTTTTGCGAACCGCTGATAGTGACCGTGCTTGCACCGCTACTGCTCGGCGAGAAAGTCGGTTGGCGCAGATATGCTGCGGTGGTCGTCGGCTTCATCGGCGCAATCATTATCATCCAGCCCTCACAACAACTGTTTGGTTATCACGCACTCATGCCAATTGGCGCTGCGTTTGGATTCTCGCTGTATGTCATCTACACCCGTAAACTGTCGGCCAGCGCAAGTGCGATGACCATGCAATTGATCACAGGGGTCATTGGTGCGGCAGTCATTGCTGCGGTCAGCCTTGTGATGATGCCGCTTTCGATGCCAATTTTTAGTTGGTCAATGCCAACAACAGATCAACTGCCACTGCTTTTATTGCTTGGTATATTTGCCGCACTGGGTCACTGGATGCTGACTCATGCGTTCAAATTTGCAAATGCCTCGGTATTGGCACCGCTGCAATATACTGAACTTATTGGCGCCACCTTCGTTGGCTGGTGGCTATTTGACGACATACCGCTACCGAGCACCTGGCTCGGCTCGGCCATTTTGATCGGCGCGGGATTTTACATTTGGCATCGAGAACGCCTTCACCAACCCGCAGACAATTGACCGTTACGCCTCTCGATGTTTGCATCAAGCTAGATGATTTGGGGGATTTCGAGTATTATCCTGACGGTAATGTCTGTTTTTTGACATATGCTAAATAAAAGTCAATTAACTGACTCACTCAAAGATCATCAACTCGCAGGACGCGACCCTACTGGATGCGACTGCGTGACCAACAGCCAACCGCCAACCCGAATTAACCCATATGAATCGTGGCTGATGTCATTTGCAGTGGTCTCGGTGGTTTTATTTTTTCTGCTGTTGACCACCGAGCACCGCTTACAAAACTTGGCAACGGCCGGTTTGGCCGCTCTAGATTGCATGGCGATTTTTGTCATACTACGCAAGCGCCAATTGATCAATACAGTGTTCTCGGCACTGTGGATTATCCCCGCATTTTTATGTGCAGCCTGGTTGATTCAGCACGGCAGCTCGGACGATCCTTGGCTTACCAGCAGCGCTCAATGGCTACAACTCATTGCCTCGATCATCGGTGTGAGCTTTGGTGCCACATACATTTTCATGGAGTCCAAACGCATCGGGGTGCGCCATGTGCTCACTGATGCGATCAACGTCGGCATTGCAACCGCGGTGTTTTTATTGCTATGGATGCAGGCGTCAACCGCTCAAACCCTTGAGCCCATTGATCAAACGCTTACCCTGGCTGGGGCGCAGCTTTTTGCATTTTGTCTTTCACTGTCAATCGCAATCACACTATCGCTGATCGATCGTTGGCGCTCTAAGGCACTGCTAACCCTTGCGGTCGCTGTGTCACTCTTCACCCTCCACACGCTTATAAACTTACTCGCTGTCATTTTTGACACTGTGGCCGCGGCGGTAAACAGCCAAACCATGACACGATTGTTATTGGCCTTGGGCGGTCTGACCATTGTGTATTTCACCACCATTGTGAAACGCTGTGAAATTACCGAGCGGCCCGAGAGCGACAATCCCCAAGCGTACATTTCTGGCGCCAGCTTGATGAGCGCCGTGCCCATGGCGATTGTGTTTAGTCATTTGACTGCAGAGGTGCTCCCTAACACGGAATTTCTACTCACCGCCCTGGTACTGGTCAATGCACTCGCATTTTTCCGCTACCGTGAATCCCTTATTCTAACCGCGCAAAGCAAAAATCTGCTGACGTCACTGGCCTACCGCGACGACCTCACCGGCGTGCTCAATCGAAGGGGTATGACTCAGCATTTGTGCAAAAAGCTCAATCGCAGTGATCGACTAGCATTGATCGATATCAACGATTTCCAATCAATTAACACGTCTCACGGTCAACGAATTGGTGATGCGTTCTTATGTTCAATATCAAAGCAACTGTCGAACCTAGACTGTGTGCTGTTGACCAGCCGGTGGGGCAGTGACGAATTTCTGGTCCAGCTAAAGACCGATACTGATTTCGACCAGATCATGGAACTTATTCAATTCGAGCTGCAAAGCTGGCGAGAGCTCTACAACACTCGTGTTTATGCAAATGTCTCGATTGGCGGCCTTACCGTTGAGGACCCCACAGCACTCAATGAGCTATTCGTCGCGCTAGATTCGACGGTCTATCGAGCCAAACGCGAATCCAACGGCAGATATCGCCATCAAGTCTCTTTTGGCAGCGAAATCAACCGTCAGTATTGGCGCGAACTCGTACAAGACACGTTAGACAGTGGCTCACTATGCCTGCGCTACCAACCGATTATCGACTTGCGCACGCGCCGCTGTGTTGCCGCAGAAGTACTACTCAGACTCGAACACCAAGACGGCACCCTTATTTCGCCTGCTGAGTTTTTACCAAAACTTCGAGACCCAGCGCAGCTGGTTCAATTGACGCTGGCAATGCCGAAAAAAATCAGTGAACACATGGCTTCAATGAAAGGCCTCACCCTTCATATCAATTTGCCACCGGCGATGGTGATTGATCGTCAATTTCGCGATGAATTACACCGGGCATTTATCGATGCGGGAATCAAGCCATCGAAGATGACGCTCGAAGTGACCGAAGACGAACCCGCTGATTTAGATGAACTGGCTGACGCCCTAGCCAGCCTGCGTGTGAAGGGTTACCACGCTGCAATCGATGACTATGGCACTGCGCACTCCTCGCTTGCACGCATTGCGGCAGTTGAAATTGACGAACTAAAGATCGACAAAAGCATGCTGGCCGAGGCCACTCGCGGGCGCAAGGTGTTTATCGAAACATCCGTAATCATGGCTAAGCGCTTGGGATTGCTAGTGACATGTGAGGGCATCGAGACTGAAGAAGAGTATCTGCTGGCACGCTCACTGGGTATCGAGCAGGGTCAAGGATATTACTTCGGTCAACCCATGACCGCTCAAGCGCTGATTGCACAATATGACATGCCAGACGACTCAATCATTGGCGTACAGGACGATGCACTTTCCTTTATTCAAGAGGTGCTATTTAAATCGCCGAACGATGGGTATTAAATCGGTCTACAAAAATTCCCATGGCGTCAGGGTATATTTGGCTTTGTGTCGACGCATTCTCCATAGCTCCCAAAGCCCCATAATCACGCCCACTGTGATGCCGCGGGTGACATAGTCCATCCAGATCATGGGCGTGGCACTGAGCACATCAATCACCAGTGACAGCACCATAACGCCGATCCCGTATCCATAGGCTGCCGCCAAAAATAGCCCATTATTGTCACGATATAATGGCGGCCTCAAACGCAGCCCAATACGCCTTGCCAAGCGATGATATGGCGGTTTGGCAATCATAGGATCCACGCCAATACGGTCTAATTCTGCAATTGCTCGCGAATATCTTGCTTCAAAATCTGACATTTACTTCTCACTCCAACCGAATCTAAGTTTAATACTCTTGAGTAACTCGAGATACTAGCTTAACCTGTGCTAAACAATTGGCTCATCAAAACATTGAATACGTCTTTACTCTCGAGATATGATGTAGACCAGTTGTATACCAAAGTCGGCAGCCATTAGACCGACAAAAGGCGAAAACAACCCGTTCGGTAAAATCGATCCTTAGCATTTTTGGAGATGTATTTATGAAATTCAACAGACTCACACTGACCCCTATCGCAGCAGCAGTATCGCTGATCGTCATGGGTGGCGCCGTCCAAGCTGCCACTGTTCCAGCTGACGTCACCCTGGCAGACGACCAGACGTTTACCTACCGCTTGCTGAGCGACATCACGACTTTCGATCCGGGTCTGGTTGAAGACCGCGACTCTAGCGACGTCATTCGCAACTTGTTTGAGGGCTTGCTCAACCAAGACGCGGACGGCAACCTGATTCCGGGTGTTGCCGAGAGCTACACCACCAACGATAATAAAACCGTCTACACCTTCAAATTGCGCGACAACGCTAAATGGAGCAATGGCGACGCCGTCACTGCCCACGATTTTGTCTATGCATGGCAGCGTGCTGCCGATCCAGCGACCGCATCGCCCTATGCTTGGTACGTGGAACTGACTGACATCGTCAACGCGGGCGATATCGTCGCAGGTGAAAAAGCACCGAGTGAACTCGGCGTTCAAGCCACTGACGACCATACGCTTGTGGTCAATCTCAATAAATCATCAAGCTATTTCGACCAGATGGTCACCCACGCGACGTTGTACCCAGTACACAAAGCCACCCTCGAAGCACATGGCCAAGCATGGACAAAGCCAGAAAATATGGTTGGCAACGGCGCATACACTCTGACTGAGTTTGTCCCCAGCCAGCGTTCAGTCATGAAAAAGAACGAAACCTACTGGGATGCGGCGAACACCGTCCTCGAAACCATCGTCACACGCACCATCAACGATGAAACCGCGGCTTACGACGCCTACGTCACCAATGAAATTAATAAAACCGAGCTACCTGCTGGCCAGTTCAAAACACTCAGCCAGAAGCACGGTGATGAGATCGTCACCACCCCCGATCTCTGTACTTACTACTACGAAGTAAACCTTAGCGATTCTGGCAATGCCGCACTGAAAAACGTAGACGTGCGCATGGCGCTCTCACTTGCGCTTGATCGTGATGTCATTACGCAAGACCTCCTCGGCAGTGGTCAGCAAAGCGCCTATTCTTTTACACCACCGTCGACCGCTGGATTTAGCGCGCCCGAGACGCCTGCAGCGACGATGACCCAAGCCGAGCGCGATGCCAAGGCAAAAGAGTTGATCGAAGCGGCAAACCTAGATGCGCCACTGTCGTTCAAACTGCTCTACAACACCTCCGAGTCGCACAAGAAAATCGCAGTACTGGCGGCCAGTATGTGGAAGCAAAAGCTTGGCGCACAGGTCGAACTCGAGAACATGGAATGGGCAAGCTATCTAGAAGCTCGCAGCACCCAGCAGCATGAAATCGCACGTGCGGGATGGTGTGGTGACTACAACGA
>JABXHR010000011.1 GCA_013373515.1 Gammaproteobacteria bacterium
AAAAGTGGACGAAGGCGCCGAGATTCTCAAACTACAAGACTATATGGATCGCAAGCCCAAAGCACTCTCTGGCGGGCAGCGTCAGCGCGTCGCTATCGGTCGAGCGTTGGTGCGCGGACCAGAGGTGTTCTTGTTTGATGAGCCGCTGTCGAACCTCGATGCAGAGCTTCGGGTAGATATGCGTGTGGAGATCGCGCGTTTGCACCGAGAGATTGGGGCGACCATGCTCTACGTCACCCACGATCAAGTCGAGGCAATGACCTTGGCTGATAAGATCGTGGTGTTGCGCGCGGGCAAGGTTGAGCAAGCCGGTGCACCGATGACCTTATACAGTGATCCGGACAACAAGTTCGTCGCTGGCTTTATCGGCTCGCCGTCGATGAATTTTGTCAGTCCTGCGGCCTTGGGATTGGACGAGGTTGCTTTGCCCAGTGAAGATGCAATCGTTGGCTTGCGGCCAGAGAATATCGTCGTCGATCTCAATGGGTGCGATCTGACCGTCGAGATTGTAGAGCGCTTGGGTGGGGTGACCTATGTGCACGCCTACTCTGAATCAAACGAGAAACTGGTGATTGAGCACAAGTCGCTAGATGCGCCTTCACGCGGCGACAAGATTGGCATTCAATTCGACCGCAAGGACTTGTATTTCTTCGATGCAAAAACCGAGAAGCGCATTCGGGTCTGACAAGGCTAATTGTTAAGGCTGAACTGCCAAAGTATTTGGTGTCGCTTGCTTGGTGGAGTCGCGGTATCTTTGTGGCGGCATATGATAGTGTTTGGTAAACGCATCATAAAAACTCGACAAGGTGGTAAACCCGCTTTCGTGTGCGACGGTTGCGACTTTCTGATTTGTCTCAGCCAGTAGCATTCGCGCATGTGATAGCCGCGAGCGCATCAGTTGTTGTTTGATACTCACCCCCATGACCTCGCGAAATAGGGATCGCGCCCTAGACGTTGATAGATGTGCAGATTTGGCAATCTGTGTGACGGAGATTTGTGCGGTGTAGTGATCGGAGATAAACCTAAGCATCGCCTCGACGTGACGCACCGCGAGCACGGACATATTGCCGTTCGTAAACCCCTTCTTTGAAATGTCATGCGCTGTGAACGCTTCCATCGCGAATCGCCGCAAGCGTGCCTCGATCTCGTCCAAATGACAGCGCCGCCATCCTTCATCTTTGCGATCTCTCTCTAGGTAGAGTCGGTCGAACAAAAATTGGTCGGCTAGATGTGTATGTTCGGCCACGATCACCGAACCGGTCAGCACGGATTCCATCAACCGTGTGGGCAAGCCCCAGCGGACAAATTGGCCGAGCGAAAGATAGATGTTGGTGATTTCACCCTCGCCTTCGACCCGCGCAACGGTGTGCGGTGCCGCACCCCAGAATACCGATAGTCGGCCCGGATGAAGCGTGATCTCCATGTCTGAGAAGGCATAGGTCATGCTGCAATTGCGTAAGTAATTGATCTCTATCGATGTGTGGTGGTGATAGGGTGTGTCGAATGGTTCTGGTCGATGGCGCTGGATAATAAAATCATTGGCTTGCGGCACCATGGATTTGTCTAGGTGCTCCGCGTACGGCGTGTGATCTTGGTCCTTACTGCGTTCGGCCATTGTGGCTATTCCCTTCGCGACAAACTCAGGTATGGGCGCTTCACTTTAGCTGAAAACCAGAGAATAACAATCAGTTTCCGGAAGTATGCCCATGGAGAGTTGACTAGTGTTGGGAGCATAGTCCTACGCCTTTGAGGCTGGGGCCATGTCTTAAACACTGGGAGTACAATGATGAAAAAAAGCATGATCGCGACCCTGTTGGCGTCAACAGCCATTGCAGGATCCGCTTTCGCAGGGGATTTGGTTATCAACTTTGACGACACCAACCCCGCGCCAAAAGAGGGATTTGAGAATGCTGTAGCGGCGTTTAAAGCAGCAAATCCGGATGTAAACGTCACGGTAAACTTCACTGATCGTGAAGCGCACAAAACGGCGATTCGTAACTTCTTATCTGCGGATGCGCCAGATATCACTGCATGGTATCCAGGCAACCGTATGGCGCCGTTTGTCGACGCAGGTCAGTTTGAAGACATTTCTGATCTTTGGGCCTCAGACCCAAACTTGTCGCAGAATTTTGAAGCAATCAAGCCGACCATGACTCGCGATGGCAAGCAGTGGGGCGTGCCTTACTCTTACTATCAGTGGGGCGTTTACTATCGTGCTGACATTTTCGAGCAATACGGTATTGGCGAGCCGAGCACATGGGACGAAATGCTCAGTGCCTGCGATACCTTAAAACAAAATGGCGTCACGCCCTTTACCATCGGTACAAAGTATCTTTGGACGGCTGCTGGGGTATTTGACTATCTGAATCTGCGCACCAATGGCTACGACGTGCATAACGCGCTGACTGCTGGTGAAATCAAATACACCGATGACCGCATCAAAGCCACCTTCGAAAATTGGAAGACCATGCTGGATCGTTGTTCTTTTGTCGACAACCACGCCACCATGTCATGGCAGGATGCGATCGCACCATTTGCCAGCGGCGACGCGGCAATGTACGTCATGGGTAACTTCTCCGTCGCGAGCTATAAAGATGCTGGGTTGACTGATGATCAGATCGATTACTTCCCATTCCCAGAAATCACGCCCGGCTTGGCGCGTGCTGAAGAAGCCCCTGCTGATGCGTTGTTTATCCCTGCCAATGCTAAGAACAAGGAAGATGCACGCAAATTCTTGAGCTTTATCGCGCAGCCTGAGATCCAATCTGCTTGGAACAAAACCCTCGGTCAATTGCCGCCGAACTCAAAAGCGGAAGTGGACAGCGGCGACAAGTTTATCATGCAAGGCATGCAGACCGTCTCTACCGCCGCTGGTTTGGCGCAGTTCTATGATCGTGATGCCCCGGCTGAAATGGCCAAAGCCGGTATGGAAGGGTTCCAAGAGTTCATGGTCAAGCCAGAGCGTATGGATGCCATCTTGAAGCGCCTAGATTCGATTCAAGAAAAAGTCTACAAATAATCGGTTTGTAGCTGTCATCGCTGGCGGCGTTTTGCCGCCAGCATCTTCAACTCAGCGGGTGATGATCGCGTGCAGGCAACGCCTTTGAAAAAATATCGTCAAAACCAACAATGCAGCGCGCCTTGGGTCTTCCTCGCGCCTGCGCTGTTGTTTTTCACCATCTATGTGATTTTTCCGATTTTTCGATCCATCTGGATTTCATTTTATGAATGGGATGGCATCGGTCAGGCGACTTGGGTGGGGCTTGCAAATTATGTTGAGCTGCTCGACGACGATCGCTTCTACACCTCGCTGAAGAACAATATCATTTGGCTGGTGTGCTTTATGCTCGCGGTACCTGCGGGCTTGCTGGTGGCGCTATTTCTCAATCAAACCATCTGGGGAATGCGATTTTACAAGTCGATGTTTTTCTTTCCCTTTGTAATCTCACAAGTGGTGGTTGGGCTGATTTTCTCGTGGTTCTATAACCCCAATTTCGGCATTGTCGGCAAGGTGTGGGAATACTTCGGTGCCGTGCCGCCGTCGATCCTTGGTGATGAGCGATTTGTCACCTACGGCATTATCTTTGCGGGCCTGTGGCCGCAAGTGGCCTATTGCATGATTTTGTATCTCACTGGCCTAAACAACATCTCTTCCGACCAAATCGAAGCGGGTCGGCTCGACGGGGCCAAAGGCTGGCGCATGCTGCGCTATGTGGTGTTGCCACAGCTTTGGCCAGCGACGTTTTTGGCCATCGTGGTCACGGTGATTGGTGCGCTGCGCTCTTTCGATATGATCGCCACCATGACGCGGGGCGGGCCTTGGGGGTCGTCCAATGTGCTGTCGTTCTTTATGTATGAAACTGCGCTCAGCGAATACGGCTTTCGCATGGGCTACGGCTCGGCCATCGCCGTGGTGCTGTTTATGATTATGCTGGTGTTTATCGGGTATTTCCTCTGGGTGATGTACCAGGACGAGCGGAGGACCTAAGCCATGTTTCCAAGACCGATCCAATCGCGCTCAAGCAACTACCAACTGGCCTATAAGATTTTGGTGCCGGTGGCGCTGTTTATCTGGCTGCTGCCACTGTTGGCGATCTTTATGACATCGCTGCGTCCGGCTGCAGACATCAACACGGGCAATATGTTCGGTTGGCCAAGCGAATTCAAGCTGGTTGAAAACTACCTCACTGTGTTTCGCGAGAGCCAAGCGGTCACGTATTTTTTCAATTCCATCAAGGTCACGATTCCCACGGTGATGATCTCGGTGTCGCTGGCCTGTATGGCGGGCTATGCGCTGTCGATTTATCGATTTCGCGCTGCGCTGCCGCTGTTTTTTATGTTTGTGGCGGGCAACTTTGTGCCATTTCAAATCTTGATGGTGCCGGTGCGTGATCTTGCCGTCCAAACCAATCTCTACAATACAGTCACCGGGTTGGTGCTGTTTCATGCTGCTTTTCAAACGGGCTTTTGTACGCTGTTTATGCGGAACTTCATCAAGGCGTTGCCGTTTGATTTGATCGAGAGCGCGCGCATTGAAGGTGTCAGCGAGTACAAGATATTCTGGTATGTGGTTTTGCCGCTGGTGCGTCCGGCGATCGCGGCGCTTAGCGTGTTGGTGTTTACCTTTGTGTGGAATGACTTTTTCTGGGCCACGGTACTGACCAACGGCGAAGCCACCAAGCCCATTACAGCGGGTATCCAGTCGCTCAACGGCCAATTTGTCTCGCGATGGCACTTGGTATCGGCGGCGAGCTTGATGGCTGCCATCCCACCGGTTGCCATGTTCTTTGCCATGCAAAAGCACTTTATTGCGGGGCTGACACTGGGGGCCGTCAAGTGATCCAAACTTGGCGATTGGATACCCCCTCGCAAACCTTAATTCTCGCTAGCGCAAACGGTGCGATGGCGGAGGTGGTGTATTGGGGGCAAAAGCTTCCAGCCGATGAGGATTTGTCACAGGTTTATGCCGTCCAGCGAATCGATGTGACCGGTGGCATGCTGGATGACAATCCGCCAGTTTCGATTTGCCCAGAGGCGATTCGCAGTTTCCCGGGGCAAACCGGCTTGATTGCCACATCGAATTCGGGCGTGCAATTGACCCCGACATTTGTGCTCCATGAGGCCGAGGAGCAGCAAGATTTGCTTCGGCTGGTTTACGAGGACTCACACCTTCAGCTGCGTTACACGGCCACATTTGAACTGCACTGCCCGACGGAGGTCATCGAGGCCAGCGCTACGCTCGAATCCGCAGAGCCTGTGCATGTGCATTGGCTGGCCGCGCCTGTCGTACCGGGGTCGCAAGCCAGTACACAGATGCTCGATTTCGCCGGTCGTTGGTGTGGCGAAATGCAAACGCTTCGCAGCCCTTGGCAACCGGGTATTCGCTTGCGTGAAAGTCGCAGCGGTCGCTCTGGGCACGAAAATTTTCCGGGCCTGCTGACGCTGGAGGCGGGCACCACCAATACTCAGGGGCGCGCCTATGGTTTTCACTATGGCTGGTCCGGTGGGCATCGCATGGTGTGTGAAACGCTGGCCGATGGCCGTCGCCAAATCCAATTCGGCCATGCCATGCACACCGAGCTGGCGGCGGTTCGTGTGTTTTCGACCGCCACGCTCTATTTGACGCATTCGACTGACGGCATCAATGGCATTGCGCGCGCTTTTCAGCGCCACGTCCGTCAGCGCGTCATTCCGGCCACACCGACGCATACCCCAAGACCGGTGCATTACAACTGCTGGGAAGCGATTTACTTTGACCACAAACTCGATGATCTCAAAGCCATCGCTAGCCGTGCCGCCGAGCTTGGCGCGGAGCGCTTTGTATTGGATGATGGCTGGTTTGGTCGTCGCGATAACGATACCCATGGCCTCGGTGATTGGTGGATCGATAAACGCAAGTACCCCGATGGCCTGACGCCGCTTATTGATCATGTGCACAGCGTCGGTATGCAGTTTGGCATCTGGTTAGAGCCCGAGATGATCAGCCCAGACTCCGACACCTATCGTGCCCATCCGGACTGGGCGCTTGGACCTCGGGATCAAACGCTGGGTCGCCAGCAAATGGTGCTGGATATGGCCAATCCAAATGTGCAGGCGTATCTGTACGACGCCATTTGCGAGCTTTTGGCCCACAACGCTATCGGCTATGTGAAGTGGGATCACAATCGAGTGCTGCCATTGCCCGATGCGGCGCAAACGCGCGGTACCTATGCCTTATTTGCCAAGTTGCGCCAGAGCTTTCCGCAGGTAGAGTTTGAAAGCTGCGCCTCGGGTGGTGGTCGACTCGATTATGGCATCTTGGCCCACACGCAGCGGGTGTGGCTGTCGGATAGCAACGACGCTTTGGAGCGCGCGCGTATCCAGCACGCCGCCGCGATCTTTCTGCCCGCCAGTGTGACGGGGAGCCACGTGGGTGCCAGCGTCAGTCACACCTCGGGCCGCGTTCACGACATATCATTTCGGGCTTGGGTCGCGGCGCAGCGGCATATGGGCTTTGAGATGGATCCGCGTGCACTGACCGCCGACGAAGCCCAGACGCTGTCGCACATCACGCGGTGGTGGAAAACACAACGCGACTGGCTGATGAGCGCAGATATTTTGCGGCTAGAGAGCAATGATCCAGCTGTGTTGATCGAGCAGCACTTATCCGAGGACGGCGAGCAGTTTTTGGTGTTTGTCAATCGGCTCGATACCTCAACGCAGATCCTGCCGCAAATGCTGGCCATGACCGCGCTGGAGGCCGATGCTCGGTATCGACTCGAACTGGTTAATCGCGATGAATTAGGCGCGTTGTCGCGCGGCAATCCACTACTCAAACACGACGGTGGCGAGTTCAGTGGGCAGTACTTGATGGCTCAAGGCTTGAGTCTGCCTTGGAGTTTCCCTGGGCGATGCCTCGTGCTCAAAGGACTGCGCCTCCGCTAGCACCCTCTGGCCGTGAGATAGTGTGCCAAAGTGCAGAGAGTGACCTGATATTGCAATGACAAATCTAGAGCAAAAAATCGATGACTGAGTTATCTGCGTGGCTTGCCGAGCACCGCTCTGGTGGGCGGCTATTTTTTGGCCCGGGCCGTGTGAATTTGATTGGCGATCACACCGATTACAACGGTGGCTTGGTGATGCCATTTGCCGTGGATATGGGGGTATATCTATCCTCTGCCGCGGCGTCGAGCTGGCAGTTTCACTCGGCAGGATATCCCGATGTTGCGTATCGCAGCGGGGACAGCATCCAAGGCTTGCCCGACTGGGCACGCTATGTTGCTGGGGTTATCTCGCTCGCCGAAGCGCGCTTTGGCCCGCTGCCGCCGCAAAAACTGTCGTTTTTCTCGAATCTTCCTACTGGCGCGGGGTTGTCGTCGTCAGCGGCACTGCAGATGGCGGTATTGTCGTGCTTGCTGGAGATGAATCAGCTCGATATGAGCGTGGCTGACAAAGCGCGTCTGGGTAAGCAAGTCGAGAATGACATCATCGGTGTGCCCAGCGGCATTATGGATCAATTTATCAGCGCTGGTGGGGTGGTTGGTTCGGCGTTGCAGCTCGATTGCGCCACGTTGGAATATCAAGCCGTTGCACTTGCCCATGCTGACTACCAATTGCTGGTCGTCGACTCGGCGCAGCCGCGTACGCTCGCCGCGTCTGGCTATCGTGATCGAGTGGCCGAGTGTGCCTCTGCACTGGCCGCTTTGCAGCAGATCAAACCCGCTTCGCATCTGGTGGCCTATCAACTCAGCGATCTAGACGCGGCGCAACTGACGGATAGTCAATACAAGCGCGCCAAGCATGTGATTGTCGAAAATGGCCTTGTTGACGCCACTGCGGCTGCTTTGGCGGCGGATGATTGGCTGGCGGCAGGTGAGTGCCTCAACCAATCGCATCGCTCGCTGCGTGACGATTATCAATCCTCGCACCTGCGTGTGGACGAGCTGCTTGCGATCTGTGCACAGCAGCCTGGCTTTGTCGGCGGGCGTATTACAGGCGGTGGTTTTGGCGGCTGTACCGTGCAGATGGTCAAGGCCAATGCGCTGGAGACATTTATCGCCAGTGTTTCCGAGCAATACCGCTCACAAACCGGCCTTGAAGCGCACTTTTATCCAGTATCCGCCTCAGCAGGGGCAAGAGAGCTCAGCCAATGAATCACCGCAGATGGAGCCCTTTGTTTTTGGAGTGGGTGGTGGTCGCAGGCGTTACCTCGGCTCGGCCATGGCAGGGCCAGCGCCCGGTGGCGACAGACGAACCAAGCCCGGCGCATGATCCTGGCTGTTATCTTTGCCCCTCGGTGCAGCGCGCCGCCGGTGCGCGTAATCCTGATTACACGGGATCGTTTGCGTTTGATAACGACTTTTCGAGCTTCGGGAGCTCGGACGTGCCGCTGAGCGAAGGCTTTGCACAAACCGCAGGGGTGGGCGGTATTTGCCGCGTGTTGTGTTGGAGTGAGCAACATAATCAAACCTTGGCGACGCTGGATGAGCCAGCGTTTGAGCAAGTAGTCGAGCTTTTGTGCGCCGAGTATCAAACCCTGAGCCAGCGCGACGATGTGGCCTATGTGATGATGTTTGAAAACAAGGGCAAAGAAGTCGGTGTTTCAAATCTGCATCCGCATGGTCAAATTTATGCCACTGAATACTTACCTCAACGGGTACAAACGCTCGATCGTGCGCTGCGTGAGGGCCAGCTGGCGGACAAAACCCTCTGGCAGCAATTGCTCGAAGACCCGCACTGGCGTGGCAATATCATCGAGGAAAACGAGCATTTTGTTCACCTGCTGCCCTGGTCTGCGCGGATGCCGTTTGAAACCATGATTGTCCCCAAACGCGCCATACCAGCGCAGAGCCAAATGACGGCCACTGAGCGCAAGGCTTATTCACAAATCTGGGCCAGTGCGTTGAAGCGCTACGATCGCTTCTTCGGTCGCAGCACGCCGATGATCAGCATTCATTACAATGCGCCCTGCGATGGTCGCGACCTTGCGCACTGGCATTGGTTTACGCTGATGCAGCCGCCGCTGCGCGACGCCCACACCTTGAAATACCTAGCCGGTTTTGAAACGGGCGGTGGCGATGTGGTCAATCCGACGTTGCCCGAAGCCGCCGCGCAATCATTACGTGAGACTCAGCCATGAAATTAGGCGTTTGTTATTACCCCGAGCACTGGCCAGAAGCGCAGTGGGACCAAGACTTTGCCACCATGGTGCAATTGGGCATCGAGTGGGTGCGTATTGGTGAGTTTGCATGGGCGTTGTATGAGCCCAAGCTGGGGCAATTTGAATTTGGCTGGCTAGAACGCGCGCTCGATCTGGCGCATCAGCATGGTTTAAGCGTGGTGTTGGGGACGCCCACCGCTTGCCCGCCCAAATGGCTGATTGACCAGCATCCAGAGATTCTGGCGTGGGACGAAACCCTAACCCCGCGTCACTTTGGCTCCAGACGGCATTATGATTTTGCAAGTGAGGTTTACGCCGAGCACTGCGTTCGCATCGTCACCGCCATGGTCAAGGCGGTGGGCGAGCATCCCGCCGTCAAAACCTGGCAAACCGACAATGAATTTGGCTGCCACGACACCATCATTAGCTACTCGCCGGTGGCGGTTGCCGCGTTTCGCAATTGGTGCCAAGCGCAATATGGCGACATTGCCACGCTCAACCGCCAGTGGGGCAATGTGTTTTGGTCGATGGCCTACGACAGCTTCGAGCAAATCGACAGCCCTGCGCATACCGTGACCGAAGCCAATCCAGCGCATCATTTTGACTATTGGCGTTTTCACACTGATGCGGTCAAAGCCTTTAACAAGCGCCAAGTCGATATCCTGCGCGCACACTCACCGGGTCGCGATATCTTGCACAACTACATGGGCAGATTTACGCAGTTTGATCACTTTAAGGTGGGCGAGGACCTCGATATTGCCACTTGGGACAGCTACCCCATTGGTTTCTTAGAGCAGAGCCCGGAGTCGGAAGATTACAAAGCCACCTATGCCCGCACCGGTGACCCGGATTTTATCGCGCTGCATCACGACCTCTACCGCGCCGTGGGCAAAGGCCGTTGGTGGGTGATCGAGCAGCAGCCCGGCCCCGTCAATTGGGCACCGCATAACCCCGCACCGCTGCCCGGCATGGTGCGCCTCTGGACATGGCAAGCCTTCGCCCACAGTGCCGAAGTGGTGAGCTATTTCCGCTTCCGCCAAGCACCGTTTGCCCAAGAGCAATTCCACAGCGGCTTATTGCGTGTGGATTCCGAGCCCGCCCAAGCCTATTTTGAAATAGAAGATTTCAATCAAGATCGCGCCAAGATCAGTGGCGATATCGCCCATCAGCCCGCCAAGGTGGCGCTGGTCTTTGACTACGCCGGCGACGCGCTCTTGCGCATTCAGTCGCAAGGACATCCAGATAGCCCATTGCAGGTTGTGCTCAACTGGTACCGCGCCGCACGCAAGCTGGGTTGGAATGTGGATATCGTTCCACCCGGTGGCGATTTAAACGGCTACGCCCTTGTGCTGGTGCCACAGCTAACGCACCTCAGCGCGCAGACCATGGCGGCCTTCGAGCAGACCGAGGCTACCCTCATGTTCGGTGCCCGTTGTGGCAGCAAAGTTGAAACCGTCTCCATACCGCAAAACCTAGCGCCCGGCGAATTACAACGTTTGATCCCCATAAAAATCGCCAGCGTCGAAAGCCTGCGCCGCAATATAAGCGCCCCATGGCAAGGCGACTACAACGCCACTGCCATCGCGTGGCGTGAAAAAGTAGAAACAACGCTCACACCGCGCGCCATCTGTGCAGATGGCTGGGGTGGTTGGTATCAATCTGGTCGTGTGCACTACATCGCCAACGACTTGAGCGCCGAGGATTGGCAGCAAGTCTTTGCCACTGTGGCCAGCGAAATCGGCTTAGCGGTACAGCCTCTTAGTGGTGGAGTAAGACGCCGCGCTTTTGGTGACTATTGGCTTTATACCAATCACGGGCCAGATCAAGCGACACTGCCTGAGAGTGGAGAATTGGTGGTGGGTGAGCGCGTGTTAGGCGTGGCAGAGGTTGCGATTGTTAAAGTTGGGTGAGAGTGCATCTGAGGTAGTGTTCGACGCCCCACTCTCGCAATTGCAAAGCGGCGGACGCCGCTATTCGTTGCTTGGAAAGCAACTCCCACAAGAGCAAGGAGCGGCACTGTGCTCGAAGTGTATGCCTGTCTCTGCGCTGACCATTATCAGTTCCACTGCACTAGAAGTGGGAGCGCCACTCCGTTGGCGCGAATGCTAAGCGAAGCCACTCCCGTCTACTCATTGATTGAAGCAAAACAGACATAAAGCGCATCAGACTTCCTTTGTCTAAATAACGGCCTAACCGGCTTAGGGGTCTGAAAGTCTCAATGAATTGCAGGACGCGGCCAATATTGCGGTTTCAACGGCCTAACCAGCCTAGGGGTCTGAAAGAGACCCTATTGTTGCCCCTTTAAATTCAATGGCTTACAGAGCGTTTCGGGGAACGCTTTCAATTTTTGCCCCAATTCTTCAATATTACCCAAAAATTGGCAGAAAACCGGCGCTAAGTGTCTGATTTTTAAAGAATGGTGGGTTAATTTAAACCAGTGCTTTAATAAAAGAAGCTAAGTCTTTGGTTTTTGATCTCTCACCCTAGATTACGATTGTACGAGGGAATTGAGGTAATGTCTCGCCTTTGTGGTTTTGGCTTTTGGGCACCTCGAAAAACCTCATCTTTTCCCGAATTGCGGCGTCAGCGTCTTGCTCGACTCCTCATGTATACCATATACACTGCGGGTCTGCGCACGGCCAGTTTGGCAGCCGCTTTCCTTGCACTTTGAAAAAATCTGAGGCTTTTAGAGGCACCCTTTTGGGTTGGCAGTTGGCGCAGAGGCAGTAGAAATGCAAGGCGTCGAAGGGCTCGATTAGTTTGGCGGCTTGGGCTTGTATGCGCGCACGTTCGGCTTCGGATTTAAACATCACTTCAAACACCGACTTTTGAGCCCGCGGTCGGTAGCTGCCGAGCAATTTGCCCATTTCACGGCGGGCTTTGTCGAAACGTGCAGCGACTTATTCGGAGGTTCCCGAGGCGTTTTGGTCTGTGTCTAGAGACTCAGGCGGCGTCGCGCCTGTTGGCAGCGCAGCTCGATGGTCGTGCAGATGGACTCGACGATCTTGAGGTCATTAAATGGATGCTCTGGCGAACCTTGGAGTTTTCGTGCGGCGGGTGGCAGTTGGGTTGCCAACTGCTCAACGCGTTTGACGACTTGTGCTTTGCCCAATCCAGCGCTGGCTGCAAACTGCATCCAATGTCTGGCGTGTAGCGCATCAAAATCGTATTTGCTGCCGATTTTCATGGCCATTTTTGCGGTTAGCGATGGATAGATTGCCGTCGATAGCGCGTCGTACAAGGGGGCAAGCGTGGGTGTTGGATTGTTGTACAGCAAAGAGAAATTCTTAGCGTGCGCATCGTGATTGCCGATTAGCGCGTTAAATATCACGTAGTCCAGCAAACGAAGAATTTGAGGGGCATTGGGGCGACTTACCTGACGTAAAAGATGGAAGCAATCTGCCAAGCTTGGTCCGCCCTCTCGCTGGTATTTTATTTCCGGTGGTACGGCGAGTGCTTGGCAGAAATCCTCTTGGTGGAGGCGTTTAGTTTGGCCTTCTGCATCCGTGCGTCGGTCGTAACGCTTAACCAGTAAAAAGCAACTTCCTCCCTGTCGAACGACACTGACATCTGCCGCGCTGAGTTTTATTTGCTTGGCCAATGTCATACAAAAAGCTTCGTTGTGCACACTGTCATCCACGTATGTAATGGCGGGTTTGAGAATGTGTGTGCTTGGTGTGTCACCCACAGGCAAACCAATACGCTGTCGGTGGACCACAACCGGCAATTTGTCTTGAGCGCCTGCCAAGGACAGTCTGATGCCGTCTTTGCCCGCCAACATTGGACGACGAGGCAGCGTGGCGAGAGTTTGCGCGAGCTCGGTGTCACTTAACCAGCTCACGCCATCTTGGTTATGCGGCTTGGGAGAATTTTCGCTATCGCCAAAATGAATCGCTCCCGCGCAGTCGCCACCGAGGGCGTCGAGCAAAGCAAAGTCGTTGCGCTCGGAGATTTGCAGATTGCGTGCAATTAAGGTGCGCAGCGCCCCCTCGGGTAGCAGTCCTGCAAAAAAAGGGCGCGCGGTTGCATCGTCAAAGGGTTCGGGTTGCAGTGGCAACGATGCAGAAAGTGCCATGGCATCTTTGTGCGCTAGCCATGACGGGTGATAGCTAAACTGCAATTGACCGTTGCGAGCATGTAGCTCGCCCACATGATGCGCAAAAAACCAAACGCTCAGGCGCTTAGTCATGGGCAGGGTGCTCACCGGCTGCGAGGCCATTGACCGACACTTTCCCACCTAGCGCATCGATCACTTGCAGCACTTTTGCAATCTGCGCGGTGGGTTTTCCCGCTTCTAGTTCGACAATCAACCGAACGCCGACACCTGCCGCTAGGGCCAGCTGCGGCTGCGTCAGTTGTAATTGTTTTCGAGCAGAGCGCAGTGCGGTGCCCAGTTGCTTACTATCTTGGATATGCATTACAAAATTTCCCGTTCGGGGTATTTTATGCTGTTTGTAGTAAGTTTAGTGAAAAAATTCCTTTTCGGGAAATTTATTGGGTTTCGAATAGTTTGGGGCGAGAAATTTCCCGTTCGGGATTGGTCGACACTTGCTGTTGAGCACCGCTATTCGTTGCTTGGAAAGCAACTCCCGAAAGAGCAAGCAACGGCTCCGCACTTGACGTGTATGTGCATCATTGCGCTGACAATTGTCAGTTGCAAAGCACTTGACGTGGGAGCGGCACTCCGCTGGCGCGAATGCTAAGCACGGCCGCCGCTCTCTCCTCATTGTTTGAGGCGCTGCTTTCTAGGTCAACTCACCCAACAACTCGTCCACCCACCCAGGCACGATCTCCCCCGCTTTGCCCTGCAATGAGTCATCAAACACGCCGGTGGTGCGCTCTAGGTTGAGCTCTAGCGTGCGCGCGCCGCTTTGTCTGGCCACTTGCACAAAGCCTGCGGCGGGATACACGTTGCCCGAGGTGCCGATGGAGACGAATAGGTCGCAGGCTTCGATGGCGCTGTAGATGTCGTCCATTTGATAAGGCATTTCGCCAAACCACACGATATCGGGGCGCAGGGTGCCTGCTTGTTGGCAGCACTCGCATGGTGTGCGGGTGTCGAGATCTTCGGTCCAAGTGAAGACTTGGCGGCTGTGCTGGCAGAACACTTTGCACAGTTCGCCGTGCATGTGGATCAGGTTTTGGCTACCCGCGCGTTCGTGCAGATTGTCGATGTTTTGGGTGACCAGCAAAACGTTGCCCGGCCAGTGGGCTTCGAGTTTGGCCAAGGCGTGATGCGCGGGGTTGGGTGCGATGCTTGGGTCTTTGAGCAGGGCGCGGCGGGCGTTGTAGAAGCGATGCACCAATTCGGGGTTGGCGGCGAAGCCCTCGGGTGTGGCCACGTCCTCGATGCGGTGTTCGTGCCAGAGGCCGTCGCTGGCGCGGAAGGTTTGGATGCCGGATTCGGCAGAGATACCTGCGCCGGTGAGGATGACGATGTTGTTAGGGCGGGTCATAGGCGATGCGCTGTGTTGAGTCTCTGGTTTAGTTTAACTCTAACAGGGTGGCGTTTAGGCCTGAGATAAGGGCAGGCCGCGATCTTTGAGTAGGTGATTCATGACGATTTGGCTTTCGACATGCGTGACGCTGGGCGCGCGTAATAAGAAGTGATGTACGAGATCATTGAGTGCTTCTAAGTCTTGGCAATACACCTGTAATAGATAGTCGGCGGCACCGGTTATCGTCCAGAGGTTGATGATTTCAGGGCGGGCGTCAAGCAGAGTTTGAAACTCGGTGGCGGCTTCGGCGGAATGGGCTTTCATCGAGACTTGGATAAACGCCTGCACGCCAAGCCCGATGGCTTTGGGGCTGAGTTTGGCTTGGTAGCGTTGCAGTGTGCCCAGTTGCTCTAACCGCTGGCGGCGACGGCCGGCTTGGGAGGTGGAGATAAAGCAGGCTTCGCCCAATTCGGCGTTAGTGGTATTGCCTCTTTTTTGCAGTATTTCTAAGATTTTTTTATCAATTTGGTCCATGGCGATGCCTGGTGCGCAATTTGTGTGTAATTTTACATTTTACGATAATTTTTGCGCAGATTGTTTGCGGGGCTGGCACTAGCATGAAGGGGTCATCACTCTGGAGTCAGTCATGGGCCCTTTTCCACATTCTGCCAAGCCACAGCCGATAAGCCCTGATAACCCTGCCGGAACCAACGGCTTTGCCTTTGTGGAGTTTGCGCACGAGTCGCCAGAGGTGCTGCGCGCGCTGTTTAAGCAGATGGGTTTTGTGCCTGTGGCTCGGCATCGTCATCAAGCCATTGAGCTCTGGCAGCAGGGTGAGATTCGTTACCTCATCAATTGCCAAGCCGGAAGTCATGGCATGAACTTTGTGAAAAATCACGGGCCAAGTGCGCCGTCGATGGGATGGTTTGTGGTCGACCCGCAGCAGGCGTTTGAGCACGCGGTGTCAAAGGGCGCTAAGCCGGTGTTAGATGCGGCCTCTAAGTCGATCGATGCGCCAGCGATTTATGGTATTGGCGGGTCGCTGTTGTACTTTGTGCAGGTGGGCGCGGACTTTAGCCACGATTTTGAGTTTGGCGACGAGGTTAAGCCAAAAGGAGTGGGGTTTTACTATCTCGATCATCTCACGCACAACGTCTACAAGGGCAATATGCAGCGCTGGTTTGAGTTCTACGGCGAGCTGTTTAATTTTAAAGAGATTCGCTTTTTCGATATTCAGGGCAAGCACAGCGGGCTCTACTCGCGTGCGCTGACGTCGCCTTGCGGCAAAATTCGCATTCCCATCAATGAAGATCGCGGCGAGAAAGGTCAGATTGTGGCTTATCTCGAGAAATATCGCGGCGAGGGGATTCAGCATATTGCCGTGGGAACAGAGGATATTTACGGCGCAACCGATGCCATCTATCAAAACGGCATACGCTTTATGCCGCCACCGCCTGCGGCGTACTATGCGCTGTCTCACGCCCGAGTCGCGGGTCACCAAGAGCCACTCGATTCGTTGGCAAAGCATGGCATTTTGATCGATGGTGAAGGGGTGGTCGATGGGGGCGAGACCAAGATATTGCTGCAAATATTCTCCAAAACCTTGGTGGGGCCAATTTTCTTTGAGTTTATTCAGCGCAAGGGAGATGACGGTTTTGGTGAGGGCAACTTCCAGGCGCTGTTTGAGAGCATTGAGGCGCAGCAGCTCGCCGATGGCGAGCTGGCTTAAAGGCTGGCGATCATTAAATACAGCGGTAGCCCCAAGGTGAGGTTAAACGGGAAGGTCACCCCGAGCGCCAAGGTGAGATAAACCCCTGCACGCGCTTGGGGCAATGCCAAGCGCATGGCCGCAGGCACCGCGATATAAGAGGCCGAGGCACTGAGCACCATCAACAAAAAGGTGCCGCCCACGCTCAATCCCACCGGCTGTGCAGCCACCCAACCGCAAAGCGAACCAATGATCGGCATCAAGCAGCCAAATGCCAACACCCCTTTGGAAATGTCTTTGCGGTGTTCCAGTAGGCTTCGCCCGGCAGACAAGCCCATATCGAGCAAAAATACCGTGAGTACGCCGGTAAAAGGCACGACGATAAAGGGTTCGAGCTGTTCCATTCCGCGCTCGCCGGTGATAGCACCGATGGCAAAAGAGCCGATCAACAGCACAATGGAGCCATTGGACAAAATATGCCGCCAGAGGCCGCTGTCGATATTGCCAATCCCGCCGCGTTTGGCCGCGATCCACAGCGCCGAGATAATGGCCGGCACTTCCATCATGGCGGCCACTGCGACCAAATAACCTTCTGAGTCGATCACTTGCGCTTCGAGCAGATTGACGGCGGTAACGAAGGTGACAATGGAAATCGAGCCATAGTGTCCAGCCACGGCGGCGGCGTTGAGATCGTCGAGCTGGGTGATGAGTTTTAATAGTGCAAACGCAATAAACGGCAACACAAACGATAGCACCACACCTGCCAGCATCGATGCAATCAATTGGCTGTCGATGCCGGTTTTGGCCACGGCGGCGCCACCTTTAAACCCGATGGCGAGCAGCAAGTAAATCGACATCACCTTGGCGGCGCTGGCCGGTATAGAAAGATCGCTACGCGCAATGGCGGCGACCAATCCCAGCACAAAAAACAAAATCGTAGGCGCAAGCAAGTTGCCGCTGAGTGCGGCCAATGAAATTTCCATTGAGGTTTGATCTCTACTGAGGTTTGGCAGTGGTGCGTAACACGAGGTAGCCGAGGACACCCGAGGCGATAGAGCCACACAGCACGCCGAGTCGGACGGGGTTCATCAGCTCGCTATCACCGAAGGCCAAGGAACCGATAAACAAACTCATGGTAAAGCCCACGCCGGTGAGCAGGGAGACGCCGCTAATGTGCTGCCAATCGACCCCGGCGGGCAGCGATGCTCTGCCGGTTTTTACTGCGAGCCAAGTGGCACCGAAGACGCCGATTTGCTTACCAATAAACAATCCAAGCGCAATGCCGAGCGGTAGCGGGGCAAGTAAGTCATCGAGCGATAGTCCGGTGAGCGTGACGCCGGCGTTGGCAAAGGCAAATAGCGGTAAAATTAAATAGGCCACCCAAGGATGCAGCGCGTGCTCGACTTTGTAGAGCAGCGCTTCCTCGCCGTCTTTGGCTTTGAGCGGGACGGTAAAGGCAATCAGTACACCCGCCAACGTGGCATGCACACCAGATTTCAACACCATCACCCACGTGAGCACACCAACCACTGCATACGGCCCAATGCGTTTGACATTGAGGCGGTTGAGCCCAACGGCAATGGCCAGCCCGACCATGGCGGCGGTAAGGGCGTTGGTGGAGAGGTCGGCGGTGTAGAACACGGCGATGATGATAATCGCGCCTAGGTCGTCGATGATGGCGATGGCAAGCAGAAACACCTTCAGTGCCACCGGGGCGCGCGTGCCAAGCAGCGCAAGAATGCCCAGTGCAAAGGCGATATCGGTCGCGGTGGGGATCGCCCAGCCGCTGAGTGTTTCGGGTGAGCCTGCATTGATGGCTAAAAACACCAGCCCTGGCACCGCCATTCCACCGATGGCGGCAAAGATCGGCAGGATGGCTTTGTCGAGGCTGGATAGCTCGCCGTTGATGACTTCACGCTTGATTTCGAGCCCGATTAAAAAGAAGAAAATGGCCATTAGGCCATCGTTGATCCAGAGCAATGAGGGCTTGGAGATTTCGAAGCTGCCGATGCCGACCCGAACATTGGTGTCCAAAAAAGCGGTGTAAAACGTGGATAGCGGGGTGTTGGCCGCCAACATCGCCAGCAAGGCCATCGCCATTAAGATTAGCCCGGCGCTGGCCTCTAGCCGCAGAAATTCTTGGATTTTGCTCAGTGCGTTTTTCACAGCGATCTCCTTGCGTTTGGATATATTTTCGGCCGTCAAGATATAAATTCAAATATATAATTATTGTAATTTGCATAGCCTGAAACTATATGAGACCCACGATACGACAGCTTCAGTACATCATTGCCGTGGCAGATTTGGGGCAAATCAGCGCGGCGGCTAAGCAGCTACACGTCAGCCAGCCGAGCTTGTCGGCACAGTTATCGGAGGTCGAAGCCGAGCTTGGCAGTGCCTTGTTTTATCGACGGCGTGCCGGCGCAATGCCCACGCCGTTAGGCGAGGAAGTGATCCGCCGTGCTCGGCGGATATTGCACGATTTGCAAGATTTGCGCGCAGTGGCCCAAGGGGCCAGCTCGTTTAAGGGGCGATTGCGGCTTGGGGTGCTGCCGTCGATTGGGCCTTATTTGCTGCCCAGTGTGGTGCGGCGTCTTCATCAAGACCATCCAGAGTTTCGTTTGGTCATGCGCGAGGAAAGTACACGAGATCTTGAGGAGGGGCTGCGCAGCGGGCGTCTGGATATGATCATTTCCACGCCGGAAGATCACCCTGGGGTTGCGCGCTATGACTTATTCGAGGAGAGTTTGTGGCTGGTCTGTGCGTCAGATCATCCACTGAGTCGTTATGAGGGCGAAACGCCGGTTTCTGCGCTTCGGGGGCAGACCCTGCTGACGCTCGGGCCACGACATCGACTCAGTCATATTGTGGCGTCACTGGCGCATGAAGTGGGGGCGTATTTGTCCGATGAATATGAAGGCACGAGTTTGGATGCGATTCGCATCATGGCGGCCAGCGGCTCGGGGGTGGCCATTGTGCCACAAATTTATGCGGCCACAGAGTCAAGGCGCGGCAGTGAGGTGCATTTGTCTCGTCTAAAGCAGCCTACGGCCAAGCGCAATGTTGCATTGTTGGCCTTACACGATCACGTCAGCGAGCTAGAAATGGCGTGGTTGGCCACGGTGTTGAGCAATGAAGCGAGCCGCTTAATGTCGCTCTAGGTCTTTGCGCGGCCCACCCACCAAACGCCATAAAACACCAACGCCATGCCCAGTGCCGAATACAGGCCAAAGGGTTCATTTAGCAACGCAATCGAAAAGGCGATGGTGACCACCGGCCCCACGCTGCCGACAATGCTGGTTTTGCTGGGCCCAATTCTGGCGATGGCCTCACCCATCATAAAGCTTGGAAACACGGTGCACACAATGCCGAGAATGGTGCCGTAATACAGGGTGTTGCCGTCTAAAGCGGAAATGTCGATGGGCTCAATGACCCCAAAATGCAGCACTGAAAAACCAGTGGAAGCCAGCATGGCGATGGCGGTGAATTGCAGGCTGCCCACTTTGGTAATTACTGCTTTGGATAAGCTGACGTAAGTTGCGAAGCTCAGCGCTGCGCCGATGACGAGCACAATGCCGAGTAAGGTGTCGGGATGAGTGTCAATGGGTTCGTCGAGGTATAGTGCGCTGACTCCTGCATAAGTCAGGGCGACGGCGATCCACGTGTGGTACGTGGGCCGATCGCCATAAACTGCCCACGCTATCAACGTGGCAAACACGGGGTAGCTGTAGAGCGCCATTCGCTCCATTTGCGCAGAGGTAAATCGCAGCCCCTGAAAATCGAGATAAGACGCCAAGTAGTAGCCGATAAACCCGAGTGCGATATTGAGCGCGAGAAGCTTCGGCGCAAGCTTGCTGGCTTTGCCACGAACCATTAAGTGCGCTAACACTGCAATGTAGACCGGCATGGCGATGGTCATCCGCGCCAGTAATAAGGCATCGGGGTCGACGCCTTCGGCGTAGGCGAGCTTGATAAAAATGGCTTTGAGGGCGAATAAAGTCGCCGCGCCAATGGCGAAAAATAGTCCAACAGGGGTGGGGTTCACGATGTGCTCCGTAGTGAGAGGGTCGGCTGGCTTAGCGGTGGCTACGGGCGCCAATAACGGCGTTGGTGAACGCTGATCATGCGATGACAATAGGAGAGAACGCGCTGGTGGTCAAGCGGGTGGTTATCGTGCGATTAGGCTTTTTTGTCCGGTATCTTGGTTACATTATTTTGTCGGCTTTTTTTTACGGCATACATGGAGGCGTCGGCGTTGCGAATGAGCTGGTCTAGCTTCAGTGGGTCGCGATAGTCGGCCGCGATATTGCCTTGGGCATAGCCAATTGACGCGCCGACTATATGTGTGGAGTTGGCCGCTCTGATGGGTTGATTGAGCTGTTGTTCCATTTGGGTTTTGGCGGCTTCGACGTCGAGCGTGCCCTGCACGAGCACGATAAATTCATCGCCGCCGACACGCACAGCTTTGCCGCCAAATCTGTTGGAGACCTCAGCCAGTTTTGCAGCAATCGACTTCAGTGCAATGTCGCCTGCAAAGTGGCCATGGATATCGTTGATGGACTTGAAATCGTTCAGATCAATAAAGAACAGGTGCAGCGGTAGATCGTCCTGAATGGTCTCTGGAAATTCAAATTGCAGCCATTGGCGATTTGGTAAATTGGTCAGTGGGCAGAGGTAAGCGCGTTTTAGGGCGAGCTGTTCGAGTTCGCGGCGCTTTTTAACCTCCATATGCAACTCTGCAGTACGCATCTTGACCAGCGCTTCTAATTCCATCCGTTTGGATTCGGCAAGTCGGCGTTCGCGGTCGGACTGTTGCACCTGGGCTAGGCTGTAATCGAGAGACTCACGCTTGTTTTGCTGTTGCATTAGGACTAGGTACAGCTCGTCTAGAGTGGTTCTGATAAATGTAAAGTCTGCAAAGGGGTATTGCTTGGCGAGGACACTCAAATTGTCGATGGCCACTGACAGCTTCAACAGGGGGCGATTCATGGCAGCTACATGGCTCGACGACTTGTGAATCATAGTGTTGGCGTCGGCAAATTTGCCATTGGCAGCGAACGCGACCGCACAGTTCCCCCAAATATTGGACCAGCGAATTGATTCGAAGTCCGGATCTTGGTGGACAATTGACAGCGCGATATTTACCTCTTTCAGTGCTTGCTCATACCGATGTGACTCGCAAAGCGAAAACGACAGCAGCGACAGTAGTTTGATGGACATCAGATTTGAGCCGGTGCCCATGGCGTGCTCGGCAGCCAGCTTGAGTAGGCGGTTGCCATATTCGCTTTTGCCTCGTAGCGCGGTGTTGTACCAGTACTCGAGTTTGAGGCAAATCTGATAAACGCCAACCCAGTCCCCAGTGTTTGCAAAGGCTTCGGCCAGCCGGTCGTACTTCGCTTGTTCTGCGGCTGAGGGCGGCGATTCTAGATCAATTTTGGTGTAATAGAGCTCGTAAAATTGCCCCCACAGTTCGGTGAGGGTTGATTCCAGCGGGTTAAATGACCCGCTTTGAATTTGCGGGCGTATCGGAAAATCTTCCAGTAGATTGTGGTCGCTCATAAAGCGCTGGTAGGTGATTTGGCGGTAGATGGCCAGCATTAGCGCTTGGTCGCCGAGCGCCTGTGCCTGTGCCATTGCGCTGGTGAGCACTTCGGCAACATTGGTTTCAAATGAGAGTTTGCACAAGGCACGACCGTAAAGGTAAAGCTGCCACGCGGTGGTTTCGCTGAGCCCTTCAATAGGGTACTTTCGGAAATGGTCGATGCAATCACGGCACAGTTGATCAGCCCATAACGGATGTGCGGCGACCGCCTTGATTTGCTCGATATCATCGAACGCAAAATCGCGGGCTAGTCGCCTTGCGCTAGCGGGGAGCACTCTGTTGTCGTTCGCAAGCAGTTTATCTACCGTCATGGCACTACTTTTTATTCGTCCTTGTGTGGATTGAGCCGCCTAACCAAGCTGACTTTTCAAATCACAGGTATTCGATCCGACTAGTGTAGCTGTAATCTTGACCTTTTGGATAAAATCTTATGGGTCGCAAGTACTTATCCATCTGATGATCTAGCCGGTTATTTTGATTAGAAACAGCTAACAATTGCGTCTTGTTTATACTTTCGTCGTGATCAAAGCGCTTTTGGAATCGACTGTTCAGCGTCGATTTAAATACCAGTAGAAGGCCACTAAAGTTGGTTAGATTCTTGGTTAGTCGAGTATCGATAGCGCAGGCGATTTTTTTTGGCACCGCCGATCACTCGGCTTTCACAAAGTCGACGGGCTTGAGCGGCCAGCGCCCCCCTCAAGCTGTTAAACTTGCCCGGTTTTGGTGTCGGCTGTTTGGAGCCTGTTCCGCGTGTTTGAGCATTATCAATTGATCGATTTTGGGCAGGGCCGCAAATGGGAGCGCTTTGGCGACTATGTGGTCGAGCGGTTGAGTCCTCAGGCGGGCATCTCGCCAACTCGGGGCCGCACACAAGTGGATGTGTCTTGGGACGGAGCGCAATGGCGAGGCGAGGTCGACGCCACTTGGCGCATGGCAACGCCTTGGTTTACGCTTGGATTGCGCTTGGCCAGTGGCGGGCAAGTTGGGGTGTTCCCCGAGCAATTTCAAAATTGGCACTACATTTTCGAGCGCGCAATTCAAGCTGATCGCCCGTTGAAGGTGCTCAATTGCTTTGCCTACACCGGGGCATCGTCGCTGGCTGCGGCCGCCGTTGGGTCGCATGTGCAGGTCACGCATTTGGACGGCGCGAAACCCAATGTCAATTGGGCGCGCCAAAATGCAGCGCTCAATGGTTTTGAGCATATCCGCTGGATGGTCGATGATGTGATGACGTTTTTGCAGCGCGAGGCCAAACGTGGCAATCAATACGATATGGTGATCGCCGATCCGCCGGCCTTCGGACGTGGCCCAAAAGGGCGTTGGCAATTACATCGAGATTTTGATGGTTTGCTCGATGCGATCGGTCGGGTTCTTAGTGATAACCCCGTGGCGGTAATTCTAAGTGGCCATGATCAAAAACTGCCCCGCGCTGAGATGCGACGGCGAGCAATTGCGTGCTTGGCACCATTAAAGATAGAGTCTGCCCCGCTCGACTTGGTCGCTGAAGACCGTAAACTCTATGCCAGCGACTGCGTTCGATTAACTTGGTGAGGATGGTATGACGGCAACGGCAGAGCAAATACGCGAATTTTTAGCGGCTGATTTTTCACAAGCCGATATGGAACTGATTTCTGCGGGTAATCAAGCCTCAAAGATTCGTACGGTTATAACAGACCGACATTTACGCCCAGGCGGCACGGTGTCGGGGCCGACGATGATGGCAGCAGCAGATTTCGCGCTATATGTGGCGATATTGGCCGAAATCGGCATTGTGCCATTGGCGCTGACCACCAGTTTGAATACCAACTTCTTGCGCCGCCCTGCGCCGAATTGCAACATCGTTGCTGAGTGTAAGCTCTTGAAGCTAGGGCGTACCTTGGCCATGGGTGAAGTCAGCCTGTACAGTGAAGGCCATCCCGAGGTCGTGGCTCATGCCACCGGCACTTACTCCATTCCCCCGGAACAAAAATAGCTATGAATAAATTCGTCGGCTCCGATCAATACATCGCCACCGAAGCCCTTCAAACCGCCGTCAACGCGGCCATCGCCTTGCAGCGCCCCTTGCTGGTGAAAGGTGAGCCCGGCACGGGCAAAACCATGCTGGCCGAGCAAGTCGCTGCGGCGATGGATATGCCGCTGATCACTTGGCATATCAAATCCACCACCAAGGCGCAGCAAGGGCTCTATGAGTACGATGCCGTGTCGCGTTTGCGCGATTCGCAGTTGGGCAACGATCGTGTGCACGATATCAACAATTACATCAAGCAAGGCAAGCTCTGGCAGGCTTTTGCCAGCGAGCAGCGCGCGGTGCTGTTGATCGACGAAATCGACAAGGCGGATATCGAGTTTCCCAATGATTTATTGGTGGAGCTCGATCAAATGCAGTTTTTTGTCTACGAGACAGGCGAGACCATCAAGGCCCGGCATCGTCCGGCGGTGATTATCACCAGCAATAACGAAAAAGAGCTGCCAGATGCGTTTTTGCGCCGCTGTTTTTTTCACTATATCGACTTTCCCGATCGCAATACCTTGAGCCGCATTGTCGAGGTACATTTTCCGGGTATCAAACAACAGCTGCTCACCACCGCGATGGAACGT
>JABXHR010000126.1 GCA_013373515.1 Gammaproteobacteria bacterium
CAGAGTCTGTGCTTCCAGAGTCTGTGCTTCCAGAGTCTGTGCTTCCAGAGTCTGTGCTGCCTGAGTCTGAGTTGCCTGAGTCTGTACTTCCCGAGTCTGTGCTGCCGGAGTCTGAGTTGCCTGAGTCTGTGTTTCCTGAGCTGGTGCTGTCTACAGTACTTGGTGCCTGTTGGGTAATTTGCGCTTTGATTGACGCGGCGTGTGTCGGGGCGACCTTTTCTACTATGCTGATCAACGCGTCTTTTGCAACCACTTGGCCTTGGTTTAGCGTCTGTTTGACTGTGCTGTCCTGTAGCAGTTTGGTGTAGGCGTTGGCTGCATTTGAGACGGTGTCGATTAGGCTGCTTGCGTTGTGATGTTCGGCCAATGCACTTGCAGATATTTTGGCGTGGTTGTGCAGCGCTTTGGCGTGCTCAGTTGGCTCGGCCACATAATCGATTAATACGCTGGATTGGCCAAGTTGGTTTAGACCGAGTTGTTCTGCAACGATCGCTTCAGCAGTTCCCAGTGAGGCATTTTCCTCACGCTGTACGGCATGTACCCAAGTACTGATTGGGCTCACAATATGATTGGCCCCTTTGGCACTGAGCATTTGGTAATCGGCTTGAATCGGTGTGCTGGGGTAGTCTAGGTCGATGGTTGTGCCAGAGATTGCTCGGGCGACGATGGTTGCATTGCGGTGGTCTAGTGCGACATTGAGTTTGTATCGACCATCGGCGTCGGTGAACACGGATGGCTCGTTGCCGTCGTATGCATAGTTTTCGTTTAAATCCGCAAATACAAATGCGTTTTGCAGATAGCCATCCATCACAACACCGGCCAACTGCTCTGTCACTGTGGTCTGGGCTAGATTGGTATCTGGGGTTGGGTTCGTTGTTGACGGGTCGCCACCGCTACCGCCGCCACCGCCACAGCTTGTGAGCCAAAAGCCTGCAAGTAAAAGCGTGATGATCGATCTGCGGTATGTCATGGGCGGACAAATACTTTCAGTAGGGTTATAAATGCTATCGGCAAGCTTAAGTCGATTTGAGCATTGGTTCACAGCCTGACAGCTGTATTAAATAAAAGGAAACAATGACCCGGCGGGTGTTTTGCGGTTTTCTTGAATGGATTTTTGTGCGCAAACACACAGGTGGGCGGTGCAAATTGTGTTGCGGGTCATACTATGGCGTCTGGGTGCTGGTGAGCAGTTTGGTGGGTGTGATTCAATGGCGTCAACTTAGCGGCGCCGGCAAGTGAAACGCCAATTTGACGACGCTATTGTTTTACCATCTTCTAAGTATCTTCAGCCCTCGCATTGCGAGGGCTTTTTTTTGCGCTCAATTGAAGCTTGCAATCGTCATGGCCCACTGTTGATAGCGTGCAAACCAATTCTCTGAGCGGGCAAAACGCTCTGCCGCGTGCTGACGTTCGGCGCAGAGGTCGGGGTTGTCGATGGTGTCTTTCAACGCCGACAGCATTTCAGCGATCAGTTTGTCGTCGTCGGCGGTGGCGTTGACGACGCTGGCACGGCCCTCGGCGAGGTATTTAAGATTGCCAGTGTCAGTGGTGATCAGTTTGACGCCGCCCATCATCATTTCAAGTGCGGTGATGCAGTAGGTTTCGTCGTAAGTTGAGGGGTACATCCAATACTCTGACGATTTGATCAGGGTATAGAGCTTGTGAGGCGGCTGGCTGTCGATAAAGCTCACGCCGTCGAGAGAGGTTTTGAATCTGTCGTACCATTTCATGGCGTACGGCGGCGTGGTGACGGTTAATGTGGCATGCGGTAGTTGCGCTTGAATCTTCGGCCAGGCGGTGAGCAAGCGCTCCAGACCGCGCTCGGGCGACGAACTATAGACAAATTTGCCAGGCACCCGGCGCACATTGATACGATCAAAATCACGCGGATCGGTGGCATTGTTGAGCACGACAATGCGCCCCTGCATTGCGGGGTAGAGCGTTTCGAGTTTTTGTTTTTGATATTCTGACACGGCGACAAACGCGGTGATGCGAGGATCGTTTAGGACATCGCGGCCTTCATTTGGCAGTGCTTTGCGCCGCCACCAAGCGTAAAAGTCAAAATTATGTAGCCAAAAATAACTTTGCTTGTAGGTGATATTCATTTCGTCGAACAAAGGGACGTAATGAATGTAGTTGTTGGCCACGACCACATCAAAATGTTGATTGTGAGCTAGCTTGCTGTAATCAATAAATTTGACGCCTGCGATGACCTCATCGCCCACTTTGCCCGTCACCGTGACATCGTGACCATGATCGGCAAACTGCTCGGCAAGCTTCATCATGGCGTATTCCGAGCCGCCTAGCCCATGTCGTTGCCAGTAGGTCTTGTTGATGAAGTCGTGCTGATAGCCAAAGCTAAATAGTATTCTCATGCTGTGGTGAGTCGGGGTTCTTTCGAGCAATTGGTAACCAGAAAGCAAATTGAATACCAGAAGAAGCCATGATTATCGCTTGCCATGAAATTATGTTTAAACGGACATGTACCTGAATGATCGGTTGTTAGCGCTTTGCTGACGCACTAGGATGAAATGAATTCTGTAAACAGTGATCAATAGTCATGAAATCCCATTTGCTCACAGTATTGCTGATGTTGATGGTCGGTTGTGGTGGTGGAGTCGGCTCTGATGCTAGCTCAGAGCAACCCACGGATGCAGAGAACTCGACGGGCGATGAAACGGAGCAGAGCGAACAGACGGATGCCACCGGCAATGGTCCATCCGAAGCCACTGAGTCGCCACAGGCGACTACCCCGAGATCCTGGTCCAATTGCGTCGATCACCTTACGGTCGAAGGGTCGCACGAAAGCACTTTTGAGATTTCTGACGACTTGGCGGCCGAAAACAATAACTGGGGTCGAGCGCGTGCCAATGGAGAGCCTTACGAGCAATGTGTTGAGGTGCTGGTGGATGCAGTGGGCAATGTTAGCGCTGAATGGACTTGGGATTGGCCGATCGGCGTGGGTGGGGTGAAGGCTTACCCCGAGCTGATTATCGGTAGCAAATTTGGTCAGCGTGGAGACACACAAATGAGCAGCTTGCCGCGTTCGGCAAGTGCCAACAAGCCATTTAGCGTGCAGTACAGTTATCAGCAACAGGATCGCACACCGGATGGACAGTCTGGCCGAGGCAATGTTGCGCTGGAGAGTTGGTTTCACGATATGCGCGATGGGCGTGAGCCAACTTTCGATAATGTGGCCTACGAGATGATGGTTTGGCTCGACTACAGCGGCATCAACCCCGGAGGCTACTATCACAGCAATGCGACCATCGGGGGCTATGACTGGCGGTTGTACCACGGTGACACTGGCCGTTGGCATTATATTGCGTTTGTCCCGGATGAGCCGATTCCCACCAGCGCCGTGATTGACTGGGCGGGCATGGTGGCTTACTTGCGCGACCATGCGGATTTACCGGATGTCACCACCGTGCAGGCCGCTGAAAAAGGTCATGGTGCCATTTCTTTTGCACAAACTGAGTTCACTGGCGTGGAGTTCGGCACCGAGATTGTCGCAGGACAAGGATATTTTAAGGTGGGTGCGTTTGCAGTCGGTGAGCAAGCGTTTGACCCGCCGCAGGTGGAACTACCGCCAGAATGGGTGAGCCAGGCGCCGTCCTTTCCCTACCAGTGGTCGCAATGTGGTGAGTCTTATGGCCGAGGCCCACAGTCACTGTGGTTCGATTTGAATGATCGGCTGCAAACTCGCATTGACATTCTGAATGGCTTCTCCGTGATTGAACCCTATTGTTTGGAGGTCGATCAACTCGGCGTCGACGACTTTTCCGTCACAGCGGACTCAGCGTTAATCGACATTCCAAGCGTGGCCCAAAATGCCTCGGTCAAAAAGAGTGTGGTCTTTGGCAGCCAGCTTGGCACTCGCCCCTTAGTGGATGGTCTAGGGTTACCGGTGGTGGTTCAAGAGGCCGCCAAACTGCAACTGGATTACAACATCAGCTGGTTGGACACCACGCCAGTGGACGCGCCTAGCCAGCAGGCGCTGGTACTGTCCAGTTGGCTGCACAACGCCAGCCAGACGGCGCCCTCAGAGGACAACATTACCTTCAAAGTCTCGCTGTGGCTGGACACGGTTGATCGCGATAACGAGATCGCACTGGTACCTGACGGCGTACAACAAGCGGTTGTCGTCGATGGGCGCGATTTTTGGTTCTATCGCGACGATGGAGGCGAGCAGCAGTTTGACGGCGGGAAAGGCTCCGTGTTGGCGGGTACTTTTGTGCCGATCGACGGCGCTCTGCCGTCCTCCGGCACGATTGATTGGCAAGCCTTTATCGAGGCGGCCAGTGGCCTAATGTCTAAGGTGGGTATCATCGGGGCGAGCGGTTCAGTTCGCGCCGCTGAATCACACTTTGTGTCGGCTGAAATGGCCTTGCTGACCTTTCAGGGGCAGAGCGAGTTTAGTGTGGAGGAATTTAACGTCTCGCTAGAGTAATCGCTATTCGCCATATTGCGCAGACCCTATGCCGCTGCCTGCGCAGGTTCAGAAGTGACATCGTCGAGATGTGCGTCCAACAATGCGCTGAGGGTTTCTGCAGTGTAGGTCTTTGCGGCCTTAAGTCTGATCAGCGGAATGGCTGAGGCGGCCAGCGCCATATCAACCATACGATCGCGAGTGCTGCCGAAGTCGTCCAAATGAATCGCCACTAACGGCTTCAAAGTCTTTGGATCGCACAGTAGAAAATCAAACTTAGCCTTTGCTGCTTTGATGGGGTTACCGGCTGCCCTTAGCGTCGCCGCACCGTAGCCCGTCTTTAGCACATCGGCAGCATTGACCTTCGTCAGCAGGTGGTAGCGATCTTTTGCCAAAGCCGAAAGCGCCTGAAACAGCGATCGCTCGCTCGGTGTTAACAGGGAATCTGAGCCCGTGGGCAGCGTTGCGCGCTTCTCTGATCTACCAAATGCTTTGGTTGCTGCCGTCACCGCGAAAACCACCAAAAACAACGCAATACCCATTGGAAAATAACGGCCTGCAAAATCAACCAATACTTGTGCGTCCATGTCTATACTCTCGCCTGAAGTCAGTGTGGCGACATCATGCAATGCCGATTACCATCGGCCAATATTTAGCTGCAAAGTATAAATTATTAATACTTTTGGTGGTGATCGGTGAGGCTGTTGAGTCTAAAGTTCAAAGTCAACGCAAACCCGATCACTCAAATAAGGCTTCACCAGCGCGGTAATCGTTTGGTGTGCTTCGCATTGTTGATAGGCGTATAAATCGTCCGCACTGTGATGGGTGGTGATCAGCGCAAAATCGCGGTTGGTGTACTGCGATGCGAGTGCAGCGCCGCACTGCATATCGATTACTTCAGGAATTTGAGCGGGCATTTGCGCAAAAGTTTGCATTAAAAACTCGGCGGCGACGTGTTTGTCGCCGACCAAATTCCACATCACGATATGTTTGATCATCGAGTTCTCTGACTGGTGTTTGGCTGGAGTGTAACAGTGTTGATCAACCGATGAGACAGTGTGAGGAATTTGGATTCATTTAGAACGTGATGACGCCTGGGCAATTGGGCGTATTGTTACAAACCCACTGTGGTTTGTCCTGGCCTGATGACAATGTCTTATTTTGAAAGTTCATCGGTCCCTCGCACTTTGGGCAGGGTGGTGAAGTGGGTTTTCTTCGTTTTGAGGCACTAAACGTTACCGTCGCTAGCGCCTGCATCAGCTCATTTTCTGCAGTGTCTTTTGCAGTATTTTCCGCTGGTAATTTTGGTGCAATGCCCAGCGCATCGTAAATGTCTTTTCGAAGTTGGTCGATCGCATATCCTTTGGCCGCCGTCACTCTCAGTAACTTTAGGTTCGCTGATGTTGTTGCCTGGCTAACAAATTGATCCCGCCGCTGAGCTTTGGGCTTCTGGTGTGAGCGATCATCCAGTTCAATCGCCAACTGCGGTTCGAGGGTTTTTGGGTCACAGAGTAAAAAATCGAAGTGCTTTTGCGAAATTCTTAAGAAAGCGCTGTGACGTTGCTTGCTGTTGAGCCGTTTTGAGGGTTCTAGAACATCGGCAATACGCACTTTGGCGAACACTAAAAAGTCTGAACCAACTGATTGCTGCAGGCATCCAAAGTATGAGCGCTCTGCTGGGGTTAGCAGCGAGGCGACTTTGCTGTATTCATCAGGGAGTGATGTTTTGGACTGTTTTGTTGTGGCCTTGATTAGTATCAAAAGCGCGAACAAACCAAGTGGAATAACTGCCAAATAAATGAGATTGCCAAAAGCTGAGCTGAGCGCCGTAACATCCATGATTTAGCTGCTGAGTGAAGGTTAACTAGACGCTGATTGTAAGCTCACTATCGCAGTAATGAAATGGAATGATGTCGCGTCAGCTGCTAAATATTTTCCTTTCGCTTGTTTGGTGTAAAAAGCGGCGTGATGCTTAAAGCTGTCGAACGTTCGTTGTCGTTACTCAGTGTCGCGTCGAAACTGGATGTTCTGACTGATATTGCAGCAAATCCCAGCGATTGCCATATACATCTTCAAATACCGCCACTGTGCCGTAGGGTTCGTCACTCGGAGGCCTCACAAATTTAATGCCGATCGATTGCATGTGTGCATAGTCGCGCCAGAAATCGTCGGTTTGTAAAAACAAAAACACCCGTCCGCCGCTTTGATTGCCGATAAATGTGCGTTGCTCGGGGTTGGAGGCACGCGCCAAGAGCAAACTGGCCCCACGCGAGCCGGGTGGGGCGATCACCACCCAGCGCTTTTGTTGTTCGGGTTGATCAATGTCTTCGATTAGCTCGAAATTGAGCTTACCGCAATAGAAGTCCAGTGCTTCGTCATAGTCGCGCACCACAAGTGCAATATGGGCGATGGACTGGCGCATTTGAACTTAGAACGCCAATCGCCAGATGTCAGCGGCGATTTTTGCGAGACTTTTTTGTCGTGAGTCGATGGTTTGTTCGTTCCAATCGTCGTAGTGCTCTGCAACAGCACGGCTGAGCTGCAGTTGACTATTTTGGTACTGCTCTCGCTTGAGTGTGTAGCTGGTATTTCCGATTTTTAGATTGAGTGACTTTTCCAGCGGTGTGAGGTTGCCGATGCGGTAAATTAGGCGCTCCTGCTTTGATTCCTCGATGTGTGCCCATGAGTCGTCCGGATGTTCGGGCAAGATGTGCTCGATGGTGAATTTGGCGCTTTCAAAATCGATATCGATACCGGATCGGTAACGCTCGATAGTCAAGAGGATATAGCGCGCGATCTTTTTGCTGCGGCTATTGCTGGTGCGAAGGGATTTTTCGGTAAAGCTACCTTTAAACAGGGTGTTGTCGGGATATAGTGGTCTTAGTGCATTGACGACCGATTGGGCATCGCTGAGTTCGCCACTGGTGACTTTTCTCGCAATATCGTTGTATAGCCGCTCTTGATCGTTGGCCTGTAAATTACAGATGACGTTGTAGCGGAATGAAAATATCGCGACTGCGTTTAGGACTTGGGTGAAGGATCTACGATCGTCTTCAAAAAATGCGCGGTAACAGGCCATCAGCATGGCCATGGGCTGACGGACGTTGAACATCATCAGTTGCTGCAGTGCCTCGCGCTCGGTTTGATTCCAGATGGTGTCGTGAGGGTCGCGAAACGCAGTGTAGAAATTGGCGTTGGCGTCGAGCTGGCGCAAAAGGCTAAAGGCCTGCTCTCTTTGGTTGATTTGCTTGCGAATGGTTTTGAACAGATCTGACTTTCGAACCAGCCGGTTCTGGCTATTCCAATACACGCGTAGAAACTCTGAGAAACTCTCGTTACCAAGAATGCCGACGATTCGCTCCCAGCGTTCTTCTAGGGCTTTGAGCTCTTGCTCGTGGGTGGTGTTGGAATTGACGACCGAAAATAAGTAGTTTTTTAGAAGGTCAGTGGCCGATAAACGCACGCCGCGAGCATTAAGTGTTTCAAATACTTTAAATGCGTTCAGTTCGTCGCTGACAGTGATGACAGTGAAAAACAATTTGTCGACGATTGAATCGATGAAACCCGCCAATTCGGCTCCGGCGTTATCGTGGGTGCCAACACGCTGTTTAATTTTGTCCTTAAACCAAGCAAAAGCTTTGCGTAGCTGGTGCTCTGAGGCCTTGAGCCCGCGTTGCGGAATGCTGTCGAGCGGCACCAAGTAGGTTTGGTAAAAGTTATTGTTGTGTCGGTTGAGTTCAAGCTTTGATTGTGGAATGAGCGAGACGGGGTCTAGATAGCCAATATAGCTATTTTGCAGCTGCGCCTTGCGTTGTTGATTATTGCTAGGGTCGATGTCGGCGTTGATCAGGTCTTGTAATACGGCCAAGCTTGCCAAAATCAAAATGCTCAGTGTGGTGACGCGTTGCTGTCCATCGATGATATCGAACTGTTTGTTGTTGGCGGACTGCAGTACCAAGTACCCCATATAGTGCGCGGGCTCAGCGTCTTCTACGAACAATTCGACGATGTCTTGCCAAAGATCATCCCACTCGTCATCGGTCCACGAGTAGTCACGTTGGAATGGAGGCACGCGATAGCGCAGGCCATTGCCAAGCAGTTGACGAAAGGTTGAGTTACTGGTGTTGAAGTTCATAGTGTCGAGTATAGCGCTGCTAAGCAGTTTTCGCGTCGGTTGCAATGACTGGACTGTATATGTCGAATGCTTGCTTGGTTTACAGCGTCACTCCTAGACGCATGGCGTCGTAAACCGCTGCGTGAATATTGCGCGAGGACACGGCGTCGCCGATGCGGAACAGCTGGAAACTGCTGTTGGGGTGTTTGATGAGGGTTTGTGGGTTGCCTGTGATCAGGGCGTCGTAGTCGACTTCGCCTCCGTTTCGGGAGAGGGGTTTGAGATCGAAATAAAGCTCTGCTAGTGGCACGGTGCCCGCGTTGAAGACGATATGGTCGTAGTCGGCGGTGCGTTGGTGGTTGCTGTAATCGGTGCCAAGTGTGACTCGCAGTTGGCGGCCTTGCGGTTCGATTTGAAGGAGCCGTTGGGCGAGGATGTGTTGAATGGGTTTGTGTTGGGTGCTGCGCAGATAGGGCACGAGGTTCATGGCCATAATATCGGCTGATAGGGTGCGATCGGGGGTGATGAGGTCAACTTGGCAGCCGCTGTCTAGTGCAAGCTGTGCGGCTTGTTGTGCGGCGTGATCACCCGCTTCGTCGTAGATGAGCACTTTGCCGCTGAGTTTGACATCGCCGCTGAGCACGTCCCAGCTGTTGACGACATGATCAAGATCGTCGTGGCGCTCGAGCAGGCTCATTTTTGGCAGGCCGCCGGTGGCCACGATCACAACATCCGGCGCATAGCTTAGGACAGTATCGGCGTCTGCCCATGTGTTGAATTGCATGCTCACACCCAGCTTGGTGCACTGATCTAGTCGCCAATCGATGATCGAGATCATTTCACGGCGATGAGCACTTTGAGTGAGTAAACGCACTTGACCGCCCGCTTGAGGGGCGGCTTCAATTAGGTGTACGTGATGTCCGCGTTCGGCGGCCACTCGCGCGGCTTCAAGGCCGCCGGGCCCTGCGCCGACCACCACCACGGTTTTTGCGGTTTTGGCTTTGGGTATGTGGTGTGGCAATTCGCGTTCGCGTCCGGTGGACGGGTTGTGGATGCACAACGCCTCGCCGCCTTGGTAGATGCGATCCAAGCAGTAAGTCGCCCCCACACAAGGGCGTATGTCGGCTTCGCGCCCTTGGGTGATTTTTTGCACGATATGCGGGTCGGCCATATGGGCGCGGGTCATGCCCACCA
>JABXHR010000093.1 GCA_013373515.1 Gammaproteobacteria bacterium
CTTCAGACTCAACCATCAATACCGCACCATCTGTACCGGCAACCACTAGATCCAATCGCGAAGATTTGAGCTGCTCAGCATCTGGATTGAGAACGTACTCACCGTCGATGTAACCGACGCGCGCAGCACCGATTGGGCCGTTAAATGGCGCGCCAGTCAACGACAATGCGGCCGAAGCGCCGATCATGGCAACGATATCTGAGCTGACCGCTGGGTCATATGACATAACAGTCGCGATCACTTGGATTTCGTTGTAGAAGCCGTCTGGAAACAACGGACGGATTGGACGGTCGATCAGACGACAAATGAGTGTTTCTTCTTCGGAAGGACGACCTTCGCGCTTGAAGAAGCCACCGGGGATTTTGCCCGCAGCGTAAGTTTTTTCTTGGTAATTGACAGTCAGGGGAAAGAAGTCACGGCCTGGCGTTGCTTCTGGTTTTGCTACGGCAGTCACTAATACGACGGTGTCACCCATTTTCGCCATTACTGCTGCGGTAGATTGACGGGCGATTTCACCCGTCTCAAGGGTGACCGTGTGGTCACCGTATTGGAAACTTTTGACGTATTTCGTCACTCTATATCCTTGAATTAGCGACGCAAGCCAAGACGACCGATCAGCGCAACATAGCGCTCGTGGTTCTTACCGTTCAGGTAGTCTAGAAGCTTACGACGTTGATTAACCATGCGAAGAAGACCACGACGTGAGTGATTATCTTGCTTGTGTGCTTTGAAGTGTTCAGTCAAATGAACGATGCGCGCAGTTAAGAGCGCTACTTGTACCTCAGGAGACCCCGTGTCCGAAGAGTCGCGCTGATATTCTTTAACGATCTGAGCTTTTTGCTCGGCGGACAAACATGACATGTTGCTTTTTCTCTGTTGTTGATAAAAATAAACCGAGAATTATATCAGAGAAAAATATCAATTGACAGGTGTTATCGTTTTGATTTAAGCCGCAGTCTCGAACAAAGGCATACAAAAATGATCTGCTTCGTGAACTTGGCTCGCAATTGACTCAACCACCACGCGACAGATCGTACTGGCATTAATGATTCGATCACGCCCTGGCACGCTGCACATGAGTGCATTGGCTAACGCAAATCGTCCAACGGCTGATGCAGTGACGTTCGTCACATGAGAAAAATCAAAATGGCGCACCACAGCCGTGGGGTTATTCATCACTGCGATAGCCGCAGCAATCAATGCTCGGTCATCAAGTTGAACGGGGAAAACATGAATTAATCGAGTGGGTGCCATTTCGGTCCAATAGGATTGTTTGAGGTTTTCAACTAATCGGTCATTCGAATCAGTTTCTGAATGACTCAACCACAAAGTTTGTACCGAGTGCACAAACTTTGCTTCCAACCTATGACTTAGCGCTTATAAACGGGGAAACGACCACAAAGCTCAGTAATTTGGCCGCGAACCTGTTCGATAACCGCTTCGTTTTCCATATCATCTAGGACATCACACATTAGACCCGCTAGATACTTCACCTCGTCTTCCTTGAAGCCACGTGTGGTGCACGCAGGTGTGCCAATACGTAGACCAGAGGTCACAAACGGAGATTGAGGGTCATTTGGAACTGTATTTTTGTTCACAGTGATATGTGCAGCACCCAATGCCGCATCTGCAGCCTTGCCTGTGATTCCCTTCGGAGACAGGTCTAACAAGAACAAGTGGTTCTCTGTGCCACCGGAAACAACTTTATAGCCGCGCTCAATAAATACGCTCGCCATGGCTTGTGCGTTGGCAATGACCTGCTGCTGATAAACTTTAAACTCAGGCTCAAGTGCTTCTTTAAATGCCACCGCTTTCGCTGCGATCACGTGCATCAGTGGGCCACCTTGCATGCCTGGGAAGACCATTGAGTTGAGCTTTTTGGTGATTTCATCGTTGCCGCGTGCCAAGATAATACCGCCGCGTGGGCCTCGCAATGTTTTGTGCGTGGTACTGGTGACGACATCAGCAAATGGCACCGGATTCGGGTAGAGACCCGCTGCAATCAAGCCAGAGACGTGCGCCATATCCACCATCAAAATTGCGCCAACTTTATCGGCAATCTCGCGAAAACGCGCCCAATCCATGACTTGCGAATAAGCTGAGAAGCCCGCAATGATCATTTTAGGTTTGCTCTCGACGGCCATCGCTTCGATTTCATCATAATCCAGCACACCATCATCATTCACGCCATACTGAACAGCGTTATAAAACTTGCCAGAAAAGTTTGGTGCCGCACCGTGAGTTAGGTGGCCACCATCAGATAAACGCATACCCAAAATGGTGTCATGTGGCTGCAACAGTGCCTGGAACACAGCAGCATTGGCCTGAGAACCAGAATGAGGCTGGACGTTGGCATAGTCAGCGCCATACAGCGCTTTAATGCGGTCGATAGCCAATTGCTCTGCTTGGTCAACAAACTCACAACCCCCGTAATAGCGCTTTGACGGATAACCTTCAGCGTATTTGTTGGTCATTAAGCTGCCCTGCGCTTCCATCACGCGTGGACTGGCATAGTTCTCCGATGCGATCAGTTCAACATGATCTTCTTGGCGCTGATCTTCTGCGGCCATTGCAGCAGCAAGTTCTGGGTCAAATTCGGCAATGGTTTGTTTGTTAAAATCAAACACCCGCGATACTCCTAAAAATGTTGTGAATTCGAAAATATGCGTGGATTCTATCGTAAACTTTTACCAAATCCGACCTAAGTCTGCCGCTTACCTAGCAAGTTGCGGCATGAGATTCATCAAACCCTGAATTTTTTTAAGGTATGAGCATTGGACAAGGAAGCGCTGCAATCAAGTTTCACAAGACACGGAGGCCGAAGCGGCAGCCCTGAACGACGTGGCTCTAAAAGCGTCGTCGAATATGCGACCCAGACCATGGTTTGGGTCGCCCTGTTTCTGGTGGCTGCGTTGTTGCTAAGCGGCCCAAGTAGAGACAATCGTGCTGTCGAAAAGCTCTTGCTCAACACACTTACCTCACAGTACCCACGCTTGACTGAAGGTAAATTTTTCGATGATGTCAAAACGGCTGTCACCCAGCTACTACAAGGCTCTACGAATCTCAGCGCAGTGACTTGGAATATCGTCGTTGTCGATAGCGATCACCCCTTTATTTTGGCGATACCCGACAATACCATCGTCATCGCTGATGGCATGGCAACGACGGCATTCAATAAGCATGCACTGGGCGGCCTGATTGCCCATGAAATGGCGCATCATCTAAGTGGTGAAACGCCACGCCGATTCAAAGCCGCCTTATTCGCTCAAAGCAGCCCCAATACTATGTCGACTTGGCTTTCTATACTCAGCCAGAAACCAGAGGGCACCAGCATCGTCACATCAATCATTAACCAATTATCTCTGACGCCATACACCGCAGCGCAAGAGAGCGAAGCAGAGCAGATTGCATTGTCCGCAATGATCGCCAGTTGCTTAGAACCCTCATTTCTCAGCACTGCATGGAAAAATACACGTGCCAGATCCGGCAGCATGGCCAAGCGTCACGAAAACCTTTTTTCCGAAGAGACATCTCAGTTGCGTGAACTGGCACAGCGAAAATTTCAACAAACCGTTTGTGAATAAAAAAGGCGCTCAAATTGAGCGCCTTTTTAACCAATTTAGCAGACAAACTATGGCATGTACTCTTCCGCTTCGATGGCTTTTTCCTCAGGCACTAAGTCTTCACGTTTGACACCCATCGTCAGCACAAAAGATGACGCCACAAAAATCGATGAATACGTACCGACCAACACACCGCAGATCAATGCAGCTGCAAATGAGAATACCGTTTCACCACCTAGTGTCACCAACACAATCAACACAATTAAGGTGGTCAACGAGGTCATGATTGTCCGGCCAAGGGTATCGGTAATCGCTTGGTTGATGGTATTGGCAGGATCGTCTTCACGCACACTAATAAAGGCTTCACGAATGCGGTCAAACACAACGATGGTGTCGTTTAACGAGTAGCCAATTACCGCCAATATTGCCGCCAGAACATTTAGATCAAAATCGATACCGGTGAGTGAGAAAAAACCCAGCGTGATCAAAACATCGTGCGTCAATGCCAATACCGATCCAAACGAGAACTTGCGTTCAAAGCGAAACCACACGTAAATGACGATTCCGAAGAGCGCATACAGCACCGCCAAACCACCTTGATCGCGAAGCTCTTCCCCAACCTGCGGCCCGACATATTCGACACGACGCATATCGACATCGCCGAAGGACAAGGTCTCGAACACGCCCAGAATCTTATTTGAGATGTCTGCACTTTCAACCGTCTCATTCGGCGGCATGCGCACCAGCACGTCTTTGATTCCGCCGAAATTTTGAACCTGGCCACCGACGAGGCCATTCGCTTCTAACGAACTGCGAATCACGTCGAGATCAGGCTGTTCGCCAAATTCGACTTCGACCAACACGCCGCCGGTGAAATCCAAACCAAACTCTAGGCCTCGAGTGGCCAAAGAGGCGATAGATATCAATAACAGCAATGCAGAAAACGCGTAAGCGCCCTTGCGCATCGCCATAAAATTGATGACTTTAGATTTTGAGTTCGGCACCGCGGCGTCCTCCGTAAACAGCATTGGCGAGAAGTCGGGTACCCCAGATTGCAGTGACCATCGAAGTCACAATCCCGATTGAAAGCGTAATGGCAAAGCCTTTGATTGGACCCGTACCAAATACAAACAACACCACTGCTGCAATCAATGTGGTGATGTTGGCATCTGCGATCGTTGACAGCGCTTTGCTGTAACCCGCCTCAATGGCAATTTGTGCATCACTGCCCTGCTTGAGCTCTTCCCGAATTCGCTCAAATATCAAGACATTGGCATCCACTGCCATACCCACAGTCAAGACAATGCCTGCAATTCCCGGCATCGTCAGGACGGCTTGCAACAAACTCATGATGGCAATCATAAACACGAGATTGATCGTCAGGGCCACATTGGCAAACAGACCAAATACCTTGTAATACACCGCCATAAACACCAGCACAGCGGCGAAGCCAATCGTCACCGCCATTAGGCCGCGATCGATATTGTCTTGACCCAAGCTTGGACCGACGGTGCGCTCTTCGACAATTTTCATCGGTGCACGCAAGGCGCCTGCACGTAATAAAAGCGCCAAATCGCGCGCTTCTTCAGACATCAAGCCAGTGGTTTGAAAGCGATTGCTCAAGGTGTCGCGAATCGTTGCCACACTGATGACTTCGCGCACCCGCTCGGTTTTATCGACGATTTGCCCGTTTTCTACCGACTGCGTCGTGCGATCCTCAATAAACAACACCGCCATCGGCTTATTGATGTTTTTCGAGGTGATTTGCTGCATACGGCGAGCGCCTTTGCCATCCAAATTGACAAACACTGCTGGCGATCCAGACTGGCTATCAATTCCACTGGTCGCGCCAGTCACTTGATCGCCAGTCACAATCACTTCACGCTTCAATAGAACTGGCTGACCAGAATCACGCTGGGTGAAGAGCTCTGTCCCTGCAGGTGCATTGCCGCTTGCTGCAGCGTCGTACCAATCCGAAGCCGTGCCGTGCGCCAAGCGATATTCGAGCGTTGCTGTTGCACCAATAATCAGTTTGGCGCGACCGGTGTCTTGGATGCCCGGCAGCTGCACAACGATACGGTCCTCACCTTGCTGCTGAATCACAGGTTCGGAGACACCGAGCTCATTGACACGGTTACGCAGTGTAACGATATTTTGTTTAACCGCTTCCTTGCGCTCTGTCAGCTGTGCCTGCTCGGTCAGTTGACCGACTAACGCCAACTCATCGTCCTGCTGGATCCAGTCAAAATCAAGCACATTACGACTAAGGTAATTCAACGCTAGATCAAGATTTTCTGCATCACGAAATCCAATACGAATTGTCATACCCTCTGATGACGCACCGGCATATCGAATGCCTTCATCGCGCAACAGACCGCGAATGTCTTCTTGCTGGCGCTCAGTGAGCGAATTGAGCGCCGTTTCCAAGTCCACATCCATCAGGAAGTGAACCCCGCCTCGAAGGTCGAGGCCCAACGACATTGGCTTAGCCAAATCACGCAGAAACTTAGGCGAAGCAGACACCAAATTCAACGTTGTGATGTATCGACTGTCGAGCGTCTCAATGACGCGTTCGCGTGTCTTAAGCTGTTGATCCACGTTCGCCGTGCGAATCACAAGCTGGTTGTTTTCAACGTGAATATCTGCGACGCCATCGACATCGGCTAGCGCAGCAGTGACAGTGTCTAGGGTATCTGCGGGCAACTCACCGCTGCGTACCGATACTTGGACCGCGGGTACGTCACCGAACCAATTTGGCAGCGCATAAAAAGCACCACCCAGAATAAGTAAAGCGGCGAGCAGCCACTTCCATAACGGATTTCGATTCATGATTTAGACAGATTAGTAATCTTTGAGTGCGTCTTTGGGCATGAGACCCGCAATAGATTGACGCTGAATGGTGATCTTGGTGTTTCCAGTGTCCAAGTCTGCGAAGTTATCGCCAAGCTTAGAGATCTTGCCAACCATGCCGCCGGTGGTCATCA
>JABXHR010000247.1 GCA_013373515.1 Gammaproteobacteria bacterium
AAATGTAAGCGCTTGCATTTATGAATGTAAGCGCTTACACTTCGTTTCGACGAATATGAAACTAATGCCATGAAAATCATTTGTCTCGGTCTTTACCTCGCATTCATTGCCAACGCGGTCTACGGTGCAGTGAACAAAGTTGCACTGCTTAGCGACGTGCAAGAGCTGTTGGTATTACTGGCCGCATCAGTGTCTTTGGCGCTGCTAGCCCTAAAAGCAGAAAGCCAATCTAAAAGCGAATCTCGCAATCCAAAGGAGTCCTAAATGAAGAAAATTCTGAATCCGATTCAGTCCACCGAACGCCGCAACTTCCTAAAGTTGGCAGGCTCAGGCAGCTTCACTGCAGCCGTCATGCTCGGCAGCGCAGGTCTACTGTCTTCTGAGCAGGCCGTTGCACAAACCATGCAGGAAGAAAAAGAGCGCGAAAAGGCTGCGGATCATGTGATGACCATTGCCACCGCGTATGTATTGGGCGCCTCTCGCAGCTACCCCATCATGCAGCTCGACCTCAAGGAAAACATCCAAAACGCCACCAACGGCAAGGTCTACGTCAAGCTCGCACCTGCAGGTCAGTTGGGCGCTGGCGGTGCGTTGGCACAGAAAGTTCAGAACGGCACCATCCAGGCGGCACAGCACTCGCTGGCAAACTTTGCGCCATTCGCCTCAGCGGTCGACTTGATCAACATGCCTTACTTCTGCGGTTCAAACCAGCGCTTCACCAACTTGGTCACTTCAGACGCATGGAAATCAACCGTACACCCAAAAATCGAAGAAGCAGGCTTTAAAGCGCTGTTCTACGTGGTCATCGACCCACGTGTCGTTGCCGTTCGCAAAGGCGGCAATGCAGTGATCACCCCAGACGATCTCGATGGCGTTAAATTCCGCGTGCCTGGCTCCAAAATGCTGCAGCAGTACTACCGTATGGTTGGCGCAAACCCAACGCCAGTGGCCTGGGGCGAAACACCATCTGCAATCAAACAAGGCGTGGCAGATGCACTCGACCCATCGGTTGGCGCATTGTATGTCTTTGGTTTCAAAGACATTCTCAGTCACGTTACCTTCACGCAAGCAGTGCCAGATAGCCAGGTTTACTCGTGTAACCTCGAGTGGTTCAACGGCCTGCCAGCGGACGTTCAAGAAGGCATCGAGTTTGCAGCCGAAGTCACCGCACAGCAAAACTTAGCCAAAGTCCCAGCCGCGCGTAGCTACGCCATGTCAGAGCTTGCTAAGTCAGGCGTTGAGTTCCATTCACTCAGCGACGACCAATTGGCGCAATGGCAAGCCAAAGGTGGCTACCAGCTCTCTGATTGGGATAGCTTCAAGACTGAGCTTGCGGGTTCAATGGACGCCTTCAACAAGCTTGAAGAAGCGGCCTCGACTCAAGGCAAACTTTACGTACACGACGCGTAATTCGCCTGACGGACGGGGCACTCTGCCCCGTCATACCCAGACCAACGTTAACCATGGGCAATGAGCCCACAGGGATTGTTATGTCCGATTTTTTGCGAAAACTGGATGAAAATGCTGAAAGATGGGCACTGCTGGTGTTTTACATCGTCTTGGTGTCAACCATGTCAATCGAAGTACTTCGTCGTGAAGTCCTGGCCTATTCGTCAATTTGGGGCGAAGAAATCGTCCGCTATTCATTTATCTATTTGGCGTGGATCGGCGCAGCCTCTGCAGTGAAAGAACGCGCTCACATTCGCATCGACGTCATCACCAAGTTTTTAGGTAACAGAGCCAAAACGCTGATCTATCTATTTGGAGATTTGGTCATGCTTTGCGTAGCGCTGATCGCACTGTACTTCTCATTTGAAACTGTATTGGTTTCTGCAAAATTTGGCTCCGTAAGCCATGGCCTGCGTATTTCGATGGTGTGGTTCCTCACTGCGGTACCGCTTGGCTTTTTATTGATGGTCTATCGCTTGTTTCAATCGATGCGCCGCGACCTCCACTCGCTTCGACACGGTGAGCCCGTGTTCGAAGGCAACCAATTATTCGACTAGGGGGTGCCGCATGCTTTTTCAACACTTGCAAAATCAAGTCATCGAGCTGGGTTGGGATTTCTACGTGCCCGTCATTGCCTTTGTCGTGCTGTGCGCATTTGCAGTTCCGGTTTGGGCTGCGATTGGCGTGGCTTCGATACTGTTGCTTCATTTGTCTGGCGCACTGCCACTGTCGCTGCTTGGCGAGAGCTTATTTGACGGTATCGATGCCTTTGCGCTGACGGCGATTCCACTGTTTATATTGACGGGCGACGTTTTGGTGCGCACCGGTCTCAGCCGAAAGTTTTTAAACGTCGCCGACGCGCTGACCTGTTGGGCAAAGGGCGGCTTTGGATCGGCCACGGTATTGGTATGCGGCATGTTCTCGGCCATTTCAGGCTCGGATGCAGCCGGGGCCGCTGCCGTAGGACGAATGACCATTGATCGTTTGGTCGAGAGTGGCTATCCACGCCCCTATGCCTGTGCGCTGGTGGCCGCAGGCGCTTGTACCGGCATCCTGATTCCACCCTCCATCGCTTACATCATTATCGGTCTGGTGCTGGGTATTTCTGCATCCACCTTGTTTATGGCTGCACTCATTCCCGGTATTGCCATTTTGCTGTCCATCTTGATCACCAATATCGTGATGAACCGCATCTACGCCTATGAAGGCGGCAAGCTCATGACTTGGAGCGAATGGTGGGCCAACGTCGTTGGTGCGATCAAATCGGGCTGGTACGCCTTTGCGGTGCCTGGCATTATTTTCTACGGCATTTTCTCGGGCAAATTGACGCCCACCGAAGCCGGTGCCGTCGCGGTGGTGGTCACGCTGTGCATTGGTTTTTTCCAAGGCACCTTTAAGATGGCGGATATCCCTGCCACGCTGATTTCCTCGGCCAAGGTCAACGGCGTCATCCTGCCTATTATCGCCTTCTCGCTGCCTTTAGCGCAGGCACTGGCAGTGATGGGTGTACCGCAGGGCTTCGTCTATGCGGTGACCTCGCTCACCGACGATCCGAACATGCTGATCTTGTTGATGATCTTTATTTTGATCGCCGCAGGCTGCGTGATGGAAACCACCCCGAATATCGTTATCCTCGCGCCCATCCTCAAACCCCTTGCGGACAACATCGGCATGAACGAAATTCAGTTCTGCGTGATGATGATTACGTCGCTGGGAGTTGGCTTTATCACGCCGCCGCTTGGCCTGAACCTATTCGTGGTCTCTGGATTGACGGGTGAATCTATTTTGAAGATCGCCGCGCGCGCGGTGCCCTTTGTACTGTTTATGTTGATGGTGGTGCTGTTGATCGCCTTTGTACCGGCCATTTCCACCACCTTACTTCCACCGATTTATCGTTAATGGTTTACTGACATGACAAGAGAATATCTAAAACAAGCCAAACCAACATCAGAAACGCAAAGCAGCGATGTCTCTGGCATTGTGCAGGAGATTCTGACCGCCATAGAACATGGCGGCGAAGCCAAGGCACTTGAGTACGCGGCTCAGTTCGACAAATATGAGGGCGAGACCCTCATGACCGCCGAGCAGATCGAAGCGGCCATTGCATTGGTGCCCGACAACTTAAAACGCGACATCGAGTTCGCGCACCAAAACGTCAAGAAATTTGCAGAAGCCCAGAAAGCCACACTTCAAGAGTTTGAACTTGAAGTGGTGCCAGGCTTAATCGCTGGCCAAAAGAGCATTCCAGTGAACTACGCCGGATGCTACGTTCCCGGCGGACGCTATAGCCATGTCGCCAGCGCCATCATGACCGTTACCACTGCCAAAGTCGCTGGATGCCAACACATCACCGTGTGCTCGCCACCACGCCCCGGGGTTGGCATCGCGCCTGCCATCGTCTATGCCGCACACCTATGTGGCGCGGACTCAATTCTCGCCATGGGCGGTGTGCAAGGGGTTGCGTCAATGGCGTTTGGTTACTTTGGTCTGCCAGCGGCGAATATCCTCGTCGGGCCCGGTAATCAGTTTGTGGCAGAAGCCAAGCGTATTTTGTTTGGCCGCGTCGGCATCGATATGTTTGCAGGCCCCACCGATAGCTTGATCTTGGCCGACAAGAGCGCAGACGCTGAAATCGTCGCGGTTGATTTGGTCAGCCAAGCCGAGCATGGCTACAACTCGCCAGTATGGCTGGTCACTGACGATCGTCCATTGGCCGAAGCGGTGATCAAGCGCGTACCCGAACTCATCGAAACCTTACCTGAGCCAAACAAAAGCAGTGCGGCGCAAGCATGGGACGAGTTGGGTGAAGTGATTCTCTGTGCCGACCGCGAAGCAATGGCCGCCACCTCAGACGAATACGCGCCAGAACATCTTACCGTGCAGGCCGAAGACCTCGACTGGTGGAAAGATCGCCTTACCTGCTACGGCTCGCTGTTCCTCGGCGAAGAGACGACCGTGTCTTATGGCGACAAGGCTTCGGGCACAAACCACGTGTTGCCCACCAGCCGCGCTGCGACCTACACCGGCGGCCTATCAGTACACAAGTACATGAAAATTGTCACTTGGCAGCGCGCCACGCGCGAAGGTGCCAAAGACGTGGCCATTGCCACTGCACGCATTTCGCGTCTTGAGGGCATGGAAGGTCATGCACGCGCTGCTGACGTTCGCTTGGCTAAGTACTTCCCTGAAAGCGAATTCGATCTAGGTCACGCTGAATGAGCACGATGTTTGATCTCTCCGGCAAAGTCGCCTTTGTCACCGGCGCCAGTGGCGGTCTCGGCCAACGCGCCGCCACCGCCCTGCTCAACGCCGGTGCCAAGGTGGTCGGCATTGCGCGCCGCGAGGACAAACTGAGTGCTTGGCAGCAAGCCTCTGGCGACAGTGCAGCCATTGTCGCCGCAGATCTTAGCGATCGCGACCACTTGGCGGACGTGGTCGCTCGCTGTGCCAGTCATTTTGGCAATGCCGATATCGTCGTCAATGCTGCTGGCATCAATTTACGCCAGCCAGCCGACGACGTCGATGCAGCAGGTTGGGATACGACCGTTTCGATCAATCTGACGGTGCCGTTTTTCTTCAGCCAGCACTGCGCCAAGGCCATGCAGCAAAAGGGCTGGGGGCGTATTATTCACTTTGCCTCACTGCAGACCTTTCGCGCATTCCCAGGTGGTTTGGCCTACGGCGCCACCAAAGCGGGTATCGCGCAGATGACCCGCGCCATGGCACAAGATTGGTCGGCCAAAGGCATTAATGTCAACGCCATCGGTCCGGGATTCTTTCCCACCGAACTCACCCAAGCGGTGTTCTCCGACGCTGAGCGCGCGCAGCGCAATGCGGCACAGACGTGCATTGGGCGCAATGGCAATCTCGAAGATATCGATGGCCCTATTGTATTTTTGGCCTCAGAGGCCTCTAACTACGTCACCGGACAAGTTTTGATGGTCGACGGAGGATTTACCGCAAAATGAAAGCTCTGGTTTATCAAGGCGCGAAAACGCTGGAATACACAGATGTGGCAGATCCCACGCCCAAGCATGGCGAAGCGCTGATTCGCGTCGATAGTGTCGGGATTTGCGGCTCCGATATGCACGCCTACCTTGGCCACGACGAGCGTCGCCCTGCCCCGCTAATTTTGGGACACGAAGTGGCGGGCACCGTCATTGGCGGCGACTGGGACGGCAAACGCGTCACGGTCAACCCGCTGGTCACTTGCGGCAGCTGTGAGTATTGCACCCAAGGCCGTGACAACCTTTGCACCACGCGACAAATCATTTCGATGCCGCCACGCGAAGGCGGATTTGCCGAGTTACTGGCTATGCCCATGCAAAACCTAGTGGAAGTGCCCGCCGATGTGCCACTGGAGAAAGCCGCACTTGCAGAACCCATTGCCTGCGGCTGGCATGCCTCGGAAGTGGCCAAGCGCAACGTCCAAAAGCCATTTGTCGAGTGCAGCGCATTGGTCATCGGTGGCGGCGCCATTGGCGTCGGTGCGGCGCTGTCACTCAAAGCCCACGGCATCACCGAGCTGACATTGATCGAGCCGAGTGAAGCTCGTCGCAACATGATCAGCGACACCACCAATATCGCAGTGGCCAGCGAGGCTGACGGCACATATGATGTGGTGATTGACGCGGTGGGTATTGCCCCAACCCGCGCCATCGCCAGCGAAAGGGTCAAGCCCGGTGGCGTGATCGTGCACATTGGACTCGGCAGCGCCAAAGACGGTCTCGATATCCGCCGCATGACATTGCAAGAGATCGCCTTTATCGGTACTTACACCTACACCATGCAAGATTTCAAAGCGACCGCAGAGGCCATTTTTGATGGCCGACTCGGCTCGCTTGACTGGATCGATTGCCGACCGCTCAGTGCGGGGGCGCAAGCGTTTTCAGAGTTACTCGGAGGCCAGGTGGCTTCCCCAAAAATTATCCTCAAACCAGCTACTCTAGGAGATTCAAATGGCTGAAATTCCGCATTTATTAGTGCACCAGCACGAAGATAATGTGGGTGTTGTCGTTGTGGAAGGCTTGACTGCCGGCACCGACATGCTCGTCTGTGTGACGCACGATAACTCGACTTTTCGTTTAACTGCACACCAAGACATTCCCATCGGTCACAAAGTGGCGCTGAAGGATTTGGCTGAGGGCGACACCTGCATTAAGTATGGTGAGGATATCGGTAAAATTATCGCAGACGTCAAACAAGGTCATCATCTTCACACCCACAACTGCAAAACAAAACGCTGGTAGGAGCACGACATGAGCGATTATTCAAATATTACGATTCAAGGTTATCGTCGCGACAATGGTCGTGTCGGTGTTCGCAACCACGTTTTAATTCTGCCGCTGGACGATATCTCTAACGCCGCCTGTGAAGCCGTTGCCAACAACATCAAGGGCACATTGGCCATTCCTCACGCCTACGGTCGTTTGCAGTTTGGCGCCGACTTGGATTTGCACTTCCGCACCATCATCGGCACCG
>JABXHR010000280.1 GCA_013373515.1 Gammaproteobacteria bacterium
GATGGAAGACCGCGCCACCTTACGTATTTCCGCGCAGCATATGGCCAATTGGCTACGCCATGGCGTGGTGTCCGAAGAGGCGGTGATGGAGACCATGAAGCGTATGGCGGCAGTGGTTGACGGCCAAAATGCGGGCGATCCGCTTTACACGCCGATGGCCCCGAACTTCGACGGCTTCGCCTTCCGCGCGGCATGCGATTTGGTGTTTAAAGGCTGCACCCAACCGAGCGGCTACACCGAACCCCTACTTCATGCACTACGCCGCGAATATAAAGCGGCCAACCGAGGCTAAACCATGAAACAGCAGCTCACCATTGACCCGTTAGACGCGCATTCACTTACCCAATTGGCCATGGATAAGGCCAACGATATTGGCGTACCGATGTGTATTGCCGTGGTCGATGCGAGCTGCAATCTCTTGTCGTTTGTGCGTATGGATGGCGGTAAGCATCACAGCGCCAATGTGGCGATGGACAAGGCGTATACCGCCGCCTCCGCCAAACGACGCACGGTTGAAATTGGGCCATTAGCCCAGCCCAATGGCCCGCTGTTTGGCATTTTCACCCAACAAGGCGGTCGATTCTGCATTGTCGGCGGCGGAGTGCCACTTTGGCAGGATGGCCAGTGCGTGGGGGGAATTGGTATTTCTTCTGGCACCGTCGACCAAGACATCGCAGTGGCCGAGTATGCAGTTGAGCAGTGGACGCAAATGCAGCACACTTCTCAATGCGCTTAACCAAGGACACACGATGAATCTAGTGCCGCAAACGCATTCCACAGAGTCGGTGGCCAAAGACTTGGCCGCCGTTGTACCGCCTCACACGCTGATTGCCGACACCGAAACCCAAGTGGTCTACGAATGCGATGGTTTGGCCATGTACAAGCAGCCGCCGATGATCACCGTGCTTCCGGAGTCAGTCGAGCAGGTGCAAGCGGTGATGCGCTATGCTCACCAAAGCGGCATTCCTGTGGTTGCACGCGGTGGCGGCACCGGGCTTTGCGCAGGCGCTATGCCACATGCAGAGGGTATTTTGTTGTCGCTGGCCAAATTCAACCAGATTCAACATATCGACCCTTTGGCACGCACAGCCGTTGTACAGCCCGGCGTACGCAATTTGGCCATCTCCGAGGCCGCCAAGATTCACAACCTTTACTACGCCCCCGATCCCAGCTCACAAATCGCCTGCACCATTGGCGGCAATGTGGCTGAAAACGCCGGCGGTGTGCACTGCTTAAAATATGGTCTGACGGTCAACAACGTCATCAAAGTCGAAATGATCACCATTGAAGGCGACGAAGTGGTGATTGGCAGTGAGGGCTTAGACAGCGCAGGCCCAGACTTATTGGCCTTGATGCACGGCTCTGAGGGTTTGCTTGGCGTGATCACCGAAATTACCGTCAAGCTGATGCCCATCCCAGAGCGCATGCAAGTGGTGATGGCGGCATTCGACGATGTCACCAAAGCGGGTAACGCCGTGGGCGCTGTCATTGCCAAGGGCATTATTCCGGGTGGTCTGGAAATGATGGACCACTTCGCCATTGTGGCCGTGGAAGAATACCTACAAGCGGGCTATCCCACCGAGGCGCAAGCGCTATTGCTATGCGAAGTCGACGGCACACCCGCCGAAGTCGAAGAGCACATTGCAGCGGTCACGCAGGTATTCGAGCAGATGGGCGCGACCAGCGTTCGCATCTCGCAATCCGAAGAGGAGCGGCAACTGTTTTGGAAAGGCCGCAAGAACGCCTTCCCCGCCGTGGGCCGTTTGTCACCCGATTATTACTGCATGGACGGCACCATTCCGCGCAGCCAGTTGGCCAATGTACTCCTGAAGATGGCTGAGATGTCCGAGCGCTACGGGCTTCGCGTGGCCAATGTTTTCCATGCTGGCGATGGCAACCTGCATCCACTGATTTTGTTTGATGCCAATATCGAAGGGCAGTTCGAGACCACCGAGGAATTCGGCGGCAAGATCCTAGAGCTCTGTGTGGAAGTGGGCGGCTGCATTACCGGCGAGCACGGCGTAGGCATGGAGAAAATCCGCCAGATGTTTACCCAATTCAGCGAGACCGAGCTCACGCAGTTTCACGCCATCAAAGCAGCCTTCGACTCGGCCAATCAGCTCAACCCCGGCAAAGGCATTCCCGTGTTGAAAAACTGCCAAGAGTACCGTTCGGTGGGTGGCGCATGAAGCAGCTGATCGATCAAGTTAAAACCGCCATCAGCGAAGGCAAAACCCTACGCATCGAAGGCGGCAACAGTAAGGCACACATCGGGCGCGCTACCGAATGCAGTGAGACGCTTAGCCTTAGAGACCACACTGGCATCGCCCCCTACAACCCTGTCGAGTTGGTAATGACTACCAAGGCAGGCACCACCATCGCCGAGATCAATGCAGAACTGGCCAAGCACGGCCAGTTTCTACCGGCGGAGTGTCCCGATTTTGATGGCAGCGCCACCATCGGCGGCACACTGGCGGCCAACTGCAACGGCGCTGGCCGCCCCTTCCGCGGCGCGCTGCGCGACCTTGTGTTGGGGTGTTATTTAATCAACGGCAAAGGCGAGCATTTGCGCTTTGGTGGCACGGTGCTGAAAAACGTGGCGGGCTACGATGTGTCGCGGCTGCAATCTGGTGCGATGGGCACGCTGGGCGTCATCGAAGAAGTCAGCTTCAAAGTGCTGCCGCGACCTGCAATGGAGATCACGGTCTCCAAAACCTGCAGCGCTGAAGATGCCATCACCACCATGAACAAACTCGCCGCAGGTTCGACGCCGTTGAGCGCCAGCGCTTGGGTCAATGGCACCCTGTATTTGCGCCTCGCTGGTGCGAAAACCGCCGTTGAGGCCGCTATGGCACAGCTGGCGATGCGCGAGGAGGACGCAGAGGTCTGGGCATCGCTGAACACCCTCTGGCAAGACTGTGCCACCGAAGGGCGCTATCGACTATCAGTCAAGAGCACGGCAGCCCCGAGCGGTCATGCGCAAATCATCAATTGGGGCGGCGCTGAGCGCTGGGTTTCGAGCGATGCCACGCTGGCACAGATGCAACAAGCCGCAGCCAAAATGGGCGGCGAGGCTCGCTGGATCGGCGCTGCGCGCGAGGATGAAGTCAACCCCGCCCTGCCCGATGCGCTCAAGGCACTCCACAAGCGCTTAAAACAATCCATCGATCCTCGGGGGGTATTCAACCCGGGCCGTTTGTATTCCTGGAACTGATATGCAGACCAATTTACACCCGAGCTTAGCCGACCACCCCGACGCCCCCGTTGTCGAATCGATTTTGCGCAGCTGTGTGCACTGTGGGTTTTGCAATGCCACCTGTCCCACCTACCAAGCACTGGGCGACGAACGCGACGGGCCGCGCGGGCGAATTTATTTGATGAAGCAGTTTTTCGAGACCGGCGAGGTCACAGCGGCGACGCGAACGCACCTCGACCGCTGCCTAACTTGCCGCAACTGCGAAACCACCTGCCCCTCCGGCGTGCAATACGGCAAGCTTGCCGATGTGGGCCGCTACCTCATCGAGCAAAAAACCGAGCGCAGCATTACCGAAAAACTGGTGCGAACCGCGCTGCTCAATGTCTTACCCTATCCCGAGCGTTTTGGATTTTTCCTGCGGGTAGGACAAGCCTTTAGGCCCGTCATGCCGAGCGCACTCAAACAAAAAACACCGCCCAAACAAACCGCCATGCCATGGCCGACTAACAGCACCAATACCCGAAAAATGCTGGTGCTGCGTGGCTGCGCCCAAGCCGCCGCCACACCCAACACCAATGCTGCGGCGGCCAATGTATTTGCCAAGCTCGGTATCGACCTAGTCGAAGCGCCGGAGGCAGGCTGCTGCGGTGCGGCCAATTACCACCTGCAAGATCACGACGGCGGCATTGACAAAATGAAGGCCAATATCGACGCATGGTGGCCCTATATTGAGGCGGGCGCAGAGGCGATTGTGATGACCGCCAGTGGTTGCGGTGCGATGGTGCAGGACTATGGTCATGTCTTGCGCAACGACAACGACTACGCAGAAAAAGCGGCCAAGGTTTCAACGCTGTGTCGTGATATTTCAGATGTATTGCTCGACGAAGATCTATCGACCATCAAAGCCGATAAAGCCGGAAAAATCGCCGTACACTGCCCCTGTACCCTGCAACACGCCATGAAACAAGGCGGCAAGGTAGAGGCCATCTTGCAAACGCTGGGTTTTGAGACCGTGACCGGCAAAGACCCGCATCTGTGCTGCGGCTCTGCAGGCACTTATTCCGTGCTACAGCCCAAACTTGCCAAGCAGCTCGGGCAGCAAAAAGTCGCCAATCTCACTGCCCATGCACCGGACACCATCGTGACCTCAAATATTGGCTGCCAATTGCATTTGGGGTCGCTAAGTAGCACCCCGGTCAAGCACTGGATTGAGCTACTGGTCTAGCGGCAAACGCACCGTCACTCGAAGCCCCGGCGAGGCATTGGCAAACTGAATCTCGCCGCCATGGGCCTCGACCACCAAACGACACAAATAAAGCCCCAGACCCACGCCGCCCTTATCGCGGCTACGTGCACTATCCGGGCGATAGAAGGCCTGCGACAGCTGCGCGAGCTCAGCGTCTGCGACACCGGGGCCATAATCGCGCACCGTGATCACTGCGTCTTGGCCAAGGGATTGCAGTGAGACATCCACCGGCTCGGGTGCACCATAGCGCAGGGCATTGAGCAAGAGATTGCGCATCAATAGCCGCACCCGCACGGGGTCAATGGTGGCATGCTGCGGGGACTCCGTTGGCGTATAACGTAGACGCTCTGGCTCTGGCGATTGCGAGATCACATCCTCGATTAGGGTATCCAGCGGCATCAGCTGCTTGGTGAGCACTGCGTGACGCCCATTGAGCCGCTCGCTTTCTACGAGATCTTCGATCAAGCTATTGATTTCGCTCAAGTTTGCCAGCAGCGCGCGCAATGACGCATCCTCGGGATCATCGACTGGCAACAACTCGGCATGTAATCGCGCGCGGGTCAATGGCGAGCGCAACTCGTGACTGATCGCTAGCAATAATTGACGCTTGGCATCGAGCATCGACTCGATCTCCGAGGCCATGTCGTTGACTGCCTCTGCTAGCCCCCGCATTTCGGCGGTTTGCTGCGCGCGCGGCAGTGCGATTCGATGTGAAAACTCTCCATGACCAAACTGCGCAACGCCAGATTGAATTTGCTCAATGGGCTTGAGTAGCCGCCGAATGTACCAAAACGCAATCAGCGTGGTCAGTGCCACAAAGATCAGCCCCCAGTTGAGGCCATCGTCGGGACGCTGCCACAGTGAGAAATTAAAATTAAATCGGATGACATGGCCATCGGCGGTGCTGCGCTGCCAAAATTGCTCAATCGCAGGTGGGCGGTCGCGAAGTCGCTTGGGACGGTTGTCGGTGTTGGCATGAGATTGCCAATTCACACTGGGCCCGTCGATGGAGATCGTAATGGGCAGACGCCGGACGATTTCGGCGGCACGTTGTGGCGATGGCGGCGTACCCACTTCCTCAACCAAGCGATCGAGATAGTCATTTAGCAGCGGCTTGCCTGCGATATTCCAGCCATTGGCAACATAGCTTTGCGCCGTATGCACCGCCCCGCCCACAAAGGCCATGGCCATCACGCCACCGAGCAGCAAAAACACCAACACCAGCCGCCAGCGCAGGCTGGTTTTGAGGATTCGCCACCAGTTTTTCATGCGCTCACCGCGGCCAATGACAGGCTGTAACCCACATTGCGATGGGTCTTGATGGCATCGAGTGGCTCAAGCTTCTTGCGCAAGCGGCTCACGGCGATATCGACGGCACGCGTTAGCAGCTCAGTATCTGTGCCACGAAGCTGATTGAGAATATCGTCGCGATGACACACTTCACCCGGCTGGCTAGCGAGCAACCAAAGCAAATCAAACTCGCTGCTGGTTAGCTCGATCTCGGCTGCATTAACCCATACTTTGCGCGTGGTGGCGTTGAGCTTTAGTCCGTCAAAAACGCGCTCATCGGTCTTGACGCTGGGTTCGCTCTGGCGCTGACGGCGTAAGATTGTATTGAGTCGCGCCACCAGCTCGCGCGGCTCGAAGGGCTTTGGCAGGTAGTCGTCGGCCCCGATTTCCAGGCCAACCACACGATCCATGACTTCGCCACGCGCGGTGAGCATCAGAATCGGAATATCGCTATCTTTGCGGATCGTTCGACAGACCTCAAAACCATCCATTTCTGGCAGCATGACATCGAGAATCACCGCATCAAAAGCGCCAGTTTTCAGCGCTGCAAAGCCGTCACTCGGGCGCAGTGCCTGCTGCAACTCGATATCAAAGCGTGAAAAATAGGTAATCAGCGGCTCGCCAATCCCCGCATCATCGTCAATTAGAAGTACTTTTGCCATCGCTGCAGTCTATCAAAAAAGGGGCATAACGCCCCTTTGTGGTGAATGGTCAATTAGCGGTGGTGACGACCGCGCTCCATGCCCTTCTCTAAGCGCTCGCGAATCTGGGCTTGCTGCTCAGGATTTAGGCTATCGTAAAAATCTGCCGCCGCATTGATGATCTCAGGCTGCGCGGTGGCGATGGCCGATAAGCGCTCGCTCAAGAACTGATTCGCCGCTGCGCGGTCAAAGGTCGGCCCGCCAACCACCGATTTAATCTGCTCTGGCCAAGCTTGCATGCCGCCGGTGTTCAATTGGAACTGCGTGGCAAATACTTGAGTCAGCTGTTCGAACTCGGTTTGCTGTGCCTCGGTTAAGTCCAAATGCTTGGTCATGCGCTCTTTGGCCTTGCCGCGCATATGCTCTACACGCTCGCCCTTCTCCATCGAATGCCAGCTGTATGCCTTTACCGCACCAACGGTACCGCCCAGCGCGACAACTGCCGCAGATGCCACCAGAATGCGCTTGCCCCAAGACCATTTTTTTGCAGTGTTTTCGGTGGTTTGATTTTCGTTCATGTCAGTCATAGTGATGTCCTTTTTAGTTTGCGTTCCAAGCTTGTTCGCTTGCTTGGTGACTAATTTAGGCTCAAACGACCGTTACATCTTCTCGGTGGGGTATCGCAATGTTTCGAAATGTTTCTGTCATAGTTGTCAGCCATATTAGGAATGGTCTATTCTGAAGTTAGGGTCAGCAGCGCCCATTGGACAGCCTGGCCTTCGCGTGACACTTACACCTAAGGAGCACTGCATTGCCCAAGGTCGTCAACAACACGCTGCATCTTCAAACCGCCGTCGCCAGACGGACAATCCCCTACTCACTCTTAAAACCCTCACGCAATATGCGCAACGGCACGATTCGCGTGCCTGTTTTGCTGCGCCTCTGTTGCAGTTCAAAAGTGTATTTGGAGCGTATTTATATGGCTAGAAAACACAGAAATGGCAAACGTGGCATCAAAGAAAAGTTTATGGAACAGCGCTTTAGTCACCCTCCCTCGGTGCCCAAAACAGCAAAACAAGCGCAATACATCAAGGCATTGCGCCAGCACAACCAAGTGGTTTCCTTAGGCTGCGCTGGCACGGGAAAAACCTACGTCGCCGCGACCTTTGCCGCCGAGCTCTATGTCAAAGGGCAAATCGATAAGATCGTACTGACCCGCCCCAATATGCCATCAGGGCGAAGTCTTGGGTCCTTCCCAGGGTCGCTTGAGGAGAAAATGGCACCATGGACTGCACCGGTCACACAGATTCTAAGAAAGTACCTCGGCGGGGCCTACGACACGGCTGTCAGAGCCAAAGCCATTGAGGTGATTCCGTTTGAGACCATGCGCGGGGCGACCTTCGACAATGCCTTTGTCCTGCTGGATGAAGCGCAAAATACCAGCCCAGAAGAAATGCAGATGTTCTGCACGCGGATCGGCGAAGAGAGTCGCGTCGTGATCAACGGCGACTTGCAACAGTCCGACATTAAATCCGACAGTGGACTTGCCGTCCTAATGTCACTAATCAGTCGACAATCTCTGCCAGTGCCAGTCATTGAGTTTGACGCTGACGATATCGTCAGAAGTGGCGCCTGCGAAATGTGGGTCCGTGCCTTCGCAGGACTTCCACAACGCCAGAATATTGCGGCAGCGTGACGCTTGGCGTAAGCACCAAATCAGATGATCGATTGCCGTCTATTTAAGACGGCAATCGATAGGATTCTGGTAGATTCAGAAATCGAAAACCGTCGAGCTCGCACGGAAATCATCTGCGGAGTAGATCGGTTTGAGTTGAGTGAGTTCAACGTCTACAGCACAGAACAGTAATCTTAGTTTGCCATCCAACAGTCCGCGAGATGATCGTTGACCAAGCCAACGCCTTGAATATAGGCGTAAATAATCGTGCTGCCGACGAAGCTCATACCACGCTTTTTGAGGTCTTTGGATATTTTATCGCTGATAGGACTGGTGGCGGGCATGGCTTCAAATTTTTGATAGCGGTTGACAATCGGCGTGTGGTTGACATGTTCCCAAAGGTAGTCCGAAAAACTGCCGAACTCGGTTTGCATCTTCAAAAACACTTGGGCGTTTTTTCGCGTCGAATAGACCTTCAACCGATGGCGGACAATCGCGGGATTTTGAAGCGCTGCTTCCAGCTCTGCCTCTGTCATCGTCGCCACCTTTTCTGGTATCAACTGATGGAAGCAATCCAAGTAACCTTGACGCTTTTTCAGCACCGTTTCCCAACTGAGCCCCGCGTGTGCGCCTTCAAGGATCAACAGCTCGAACAGCTTGTTGTCATCGTAGACGGGAACACCCCACTCTGTATCGTGGTAATGCGCCAATTCGGGCTTGTCTGGATAACTACCAAAGCAGCGGATTTTGTCCATAAATTTAGGCCCTCACACCAATTCATTAACCGTTAATAAGTTATCTTAGAACAATATAGATTAACGGTGATTTGAATATTCATTACCATTCCGATTGATCATCGATGCCAACACCGACTCAGACAAGCAATGCATCATAAGCTCAATTTATGTTGCTGTCGTGCGTACTGAAACCCAAACTCGCCTCAATTATTAACTGTGCGCAATAAATCTATTTCATTGCACGTGGGTTTGCACAGCAATACCATCCAGCAATGTTCTATCGACTGCAGCCACCTCAATCAAGGGCAACCGACATGGCAATCTCAAAATCAGTTTTCACTTGGGCATCGCTTATTGTGCTTAGCTCGACAGCACTTGCCGAGCTCCCATATCAATTGCGTAACGGACAGCCAGCATCAGCAAGCGAAGTGATGAGCAATTTTGAGCACCTAGAGCAGCTGGTCGGAGAGTCAATCACCGTGGCCGCCGATTGTAGTAACGACAACCAAGCCCTCAGAAACGCCTATTTCGCGCTGCCAGTGTCCGGTTTTGCAACCATCGAGGTGAGCGGGCGATGTGAGGCTGCGATTGGAATCGAGCGCTCGGATTTAATGATCGCGCCCGCAGACGGCAAAACCGCCACGTTATATACCGATGACAGCTCTCGGTTTGCCAATCCAGGCTGGGGCGACTTTGAAAACCCCAACCTTTTTTATGTACACGCCAATAACGTGCACTTTGAGAATCTCAATTTTGACTTTGAGGGCACGGGCATCGGACCAGGCGCGCTGATCTTTATCGGGCGCAATGCTGATGTTCGCATGACCGGCAACACCGTCAATGCACAGGGAGCACGCTATTCGGCCATTGGCATCCACCAAACCTCGACGCTGCGCTTGTTTGAAGATAACAAGCTCTACACCGATGCCAGCAACGTGATCGAACTGGCCAATAGCTCTGCACTATTGATTAGAGGAGACAACCTGCTGCAAGGCTCTGGACAAGACACCGTCGGTATTCAGGTCGGTGCTTCAGGCAGCGTTCGCACCTACAACTCTGATGGGACACTGACCATCCGTCATACCGGTCACCCAGAAATCGAGAGCTGGAACGCCGCACTACAAGTGCGCGCCTCCGGTGCGGTGCGCCTGACCAATCATGGCGTATTGATCGAGGGCTATCCGCTTTCGGTCGATGCCAGAGGCGGCAGCTCGGTACAATTCAACAACTGGGATCAAATCGCCAACCTAATGACCATAAAAAGTCGTATGCAAGTTCAAACCGGTGCCGAAATTCATGCCGTTGGCACTATGATTGACACCGGTGACGATCGGCTCGAAGTCGAGCGAAATGGCAGCATGATCATTCGCGACGGCAGTACCTTAATCAGCCCCGATGTGCGCATCGACAACAACGCATACTTTTTGATCGAACAGAACTCAACCCTCGAGGCCGGTCAGTTCGTGCTAGCCGATGGCGCTCAATTTGAAATGCGCCACGCCACATTGAAAGTGTCAGAGCAAATCTACGTCACGCGCAACAGTGGATTTGACTGTTATGACGGCGCCATCAATATGATTAACGGCCTCAGTGAAGGCGGCATCAACGATGGCTCGATTGTCGAGATACGCAACTGCCCCTTGACGGCCGATCCAGACGTACGTCCCGAGGCCTGGGTATCACGCGGCTCAAGTCTCGTGATCGAGGACACGGACGATGAGACTTGGTACACCGACAACCTACCTGCTGGCAACAGCTTTCCTTTGAACGTCAGCTTGGATGCCTCGCGTCTGCAATTGCGCAATACAGACATTACGTTTGCCCGGTTGCAGGCTGACAATGGCAGTCAGTTAGAAGTCCGCGGCGGTTCGATCAGGCACGCAGATAGCAGTCAGTGTGGAGCGATCGACGATGGCTGCGGCGAAATCCGCATCGACACGGGCAGCACACTCACACTCCAGGAAGGCTCGGGGGGCATTAGCCCTGTATTGCGATCCAATATTCAGCTATGGGGCTTGGCTACCTTGCTCGACTATCGAGACCGTAACAGTGATGGTACCGACTTTGCCACCACCCCAAATCCAGATTTTACGGTGTACTGCAACACTCGGGGCACTCAAATCGACGCAGTCAGCGCAGAGAAAAACGTTTATATCTGCGGCTACGAGTGATCCCCAAAATGGGCCACTTGGTCGGTGGCCCATTAATACGATCTAGACGGTTTTATCGCGTCAAACACGCGAGAATTTGGCTTTTAAATCTTCAAAGAATTATTAACCAATGGGCACAAATCTGTTTCATTGCACATTACCGGACAGATAAATATCATCTGATTTGAACTCAGTCTCAAAGCAGATGCGATGAAAGCTTTCCCTTCCCAATTCGTATTAGGCCTCAGCCTAACGACACTACTCGTTGCATGTGGCGGTGGCGGTGGCGGTGGCGGTAACTCTGGCGGCTCCACACCTCTGGTCTGCGAATCCAACCAACAAGAGGTAGATGGTGCCTGTCGCGATGTCCTGGACGGAGGCGGCGTTGATGGCTTGCTAACTAACGCCAATGTGGCGCTGTATTCGCTATCACTTGAAGTCCCGTTTCGGTTTAGCTATTCAGGGCTGCTGGCACAAGGTGTAACTGGGGATGACGGACGATTCAAACGCGTGGCGTTGCCCAATGTGATCGACAAACCGATCCTCGTTGAGGTTCAAGCCACGTCCAACACCATCGAGCTTGGATCCGGCAAAAGCCCCGTGGTCAAAGTGATGCGCACGGTTATGTTGCCCGATGATGCGCCGTTAGATCTCACCGAGGCACCGATTAAATTTGCAACGCCGCTAACGACCATGATCGTCGACCTCGCGGTAGAGAAAACACGCCTGTTGCAGACTGGCTACGAAACTGAAAACGAAATTTTGGAGATTTTCTATCACGAGCTCGAACTCGCGTCGGCGACGGTCTCAACAGCATTGGGCTTTGGCGCCACAGAACAAGGCGTTGACCTACTCAATACACCACCGACCGTTTTGAGCGGCACTAGTGAAGCTGACAAGGCGAAAACACTCGCGCACCGTGTTGCCATTGCAGCAGCAGTAAACGCCATTGGCGAGATCTCGGCAAAAACCAATAGCGACAGCGTCAATCTGATGGAGTCGCTGGTCACAGACATGCTCGACGGTGCAGTCGATGGCCAATTGGATCGCAACAAGCTGCCTCCGATCGCGAGAGCCAAAGAAGACATCGATACGCAAACCATTGCGATTGAAGACATTGAAGTCTTCAAAAAGCCGATTTCCGAGCTGGTCGACATCGCCAAAGTCACCGAGGAACTGGAGGCAGAGATCGAAACATTCGAAGCGGCCGACCAAACCCTAAATACGGCAGACGTGCAAGGCTCGACCAATAAGGCAAAACCCGCCACACTTACCTCCGATCGTGATGGTGATGGCGTACCCGACTCCATTGATGCCTTTCCAAATGAGGCCTCTGAGTCTGCGGATACTGATGGCGACGGCATTGGCAACGGTGCCGACCCCGACATCGATGGCGACGGCATTGACGATACTCTTGACACCGACATCGACGGAGATGATATCGATAACTTCCAAGACGCCGATATGGACGGCGACGGCATACTCAACTCACTCGACGTCGATATGGACGGCGATGGCACAATCAACTCCGCGGACACCACGCCTTTACCTGGCTTTGGCAAATTGGATTGGGGTAGCGGCTTCTGGGGACAAGCACAATGGCAATAAAAAAACTGTTACTATCAACTCTTTCACTTTGCGGCTTTAGCGGCCTCGCATTGGCAGAGATGCCACATCAGCTGCGTAATGGCCAACCGGCCTCAGCCTCAGAGGTAATGGCGAATTTCGACTATGTCAATCGACTGGTCAAAGAAGGGCACGAAGTGGAAGTCGACTGCGGCAGCAACGCAGATGCGCTGCGCCAAGCTTACCTTAACTTGCCCGCTGCAGGGCTTGCAGCGATCAACTTTAAAGGGGCCTGCGAAGGGGCCATTGGTGTTGAACGATCTGGAACCGTTTTTCGTGGAATAGACGATTCTGCTGTCATCTATGTTGATGGTGGTAGCGACTGGGTTAACCCTGGGTGGCAAGGCGCTGAGAATCCGCTCGCGCTCTACATTCACGCCGTAAACGTCCACCTCGAAAACCTACGTATCGAGCGACGTGGAGACGCACAGCCGGGATCGTTGGTATTTGTTGGTCGCAACGGTGATGCTCGAATGGTCGGTGTCACAATTGACGCCCGTGGCGTGATGTATTCTGCGGTTGGCGTCCATCAGAACTCGACGTTGCGCTTGCTTGAAGACAACACGCTTCACAGTGACGCCAGCGACATCATCGAACTATCAAATACCTCTGCACTGTTACTCCGAGGTAAAAACGATCTATACGCCTATGGAGACGACACAGTAGGCATTCGTGTTGGCGCGACGAGTAGCATTCGCACTTACAGTTCTGACGGTCGCATCACGCTCAAACATATGGGCAATGACAACCTTCAAGACTGGATTGCTGGCATACAGGCACGAACCTCAGGTGGCGTCAATATTGGCAACCATGCACTGACCATTGAAGGCTTCCCCAAAGTGGTAGATGCACGCGGTGGCAGTGCCGTCGAATTCAACAACTGGGATCAGCAGTCCAATCTGATTTCTCTCAAAGGTCAAATGCAAATTCAAACCGGCGCATCGGTACAGCTGGTAGGGGCAATACTCGACACAGGCAATGATCGGCTCGATATCCGTAGCAATGGCAGCATGATCGCTCGCGATGGCACGGTGATACAGGGCAATGAAGTTGAGGTCTCAGGCAATGGTTATATGCGCCTTGAAGAAGGCTCGTCGATGACCACCTACGAGTTCCGAGTCTCCGAAGGCGCTGTGTTTGAGTCTCGCAATGCGACAATGAACGTCTCTGGTCATTTCAACATCAACCACCAAGGCGTGCTGCGTTGTAACGAAAGCATCGTGAACATGTCCGGCGACGAGGACTACGCCTCCTTTAGCTACGGCGCAACTGCAGACATTACCAACTGCATCGTCGATTGGGACGATGACGCTCAACCGAACATTTGGATTAGTCGAGGCGCAGTGGTCAGCATTGCTGAACGTGATGACCGTGACACAAGCTATGTCGATAGTGCCCCAAACTCGCTCCACTTAGGCATGCGGTTTAGCGTTGAAGATGCACGCCTTGAATTCCGTGATACCCAGATGGGCGCCGCGCAGATTGATGCCCATCACAACAGCCAAGTGGCCATTCGCGGCGGCAGTATTTTGATCAACACACCCGAACAGTGTGCAGGCAGAAACCAGTGTGGCGCATTTAAACTCCACAGCGGCAGTTCATTAACGCTGCAAAATGGCAACGACGACGAGCCAGCGCAATTGTTATCCGATGTCGAGTTGTACAGTGGTGCCAGCCTCTCCAACTGGCGCGACCGCATCAACAACGATACCGAATACGCCGGTACCATCTCACCTGACGAAGGCGTTGTGACCTGTAACGGAGATGACTACAACCTTCTCAATGTCGATATCTGGGAATTCACCTGTGGCATCGACGGTCTGCCAATGTAAGCCCACAAATCACGGCCGCTTCACGCTGCGGCGGCCGTGGTTCGTTTCGACGAACCTTGAACGCTGTTTTAGTGCACTCAATCACAAAACCCGCGATTAAATACCTCATCCTCCCCCAGATTCGTAACATGATTCCACTCGTTTTATGTGGCCGTCATCATGCAGGGGTTTAACACTTCACCACTTAGGGATTTCTTTGACGGCATCCGATTTGCGCTACAAGTGAAAACGGATGTTGGCCGCTTTGCCTATGAACTTGCGGACGCTGAGCCTGTGACGTTTCAACCGGCAAAATATGGCAAATTACACACCCCCGAACAGCCCCCCTCAATCGATCAAGCCCAGCACGCCGCCGAACGGCTGAGGCTAAGTGAAGATTGTTTTAGCGACAGTGGTGCGCCCGCCGGTTATCGTCGACTCGACAATCATCGCGTCGTTTTTAGCGGCATGGCCGCTGCCACTTACCAAAACCTGAGCACCGGCGAGATCATTGTGGCCTTTCGCGGCAGCGAACTGGGTAAAACTGACTTTGCCGCCGATGTGCAGCTGACCAACGGCGGGGTGCCGCAGCAAATTTACGATGCACTCAATTACCTACGCGACGTCGAGCAAGCCTATCCCGGGGCCAACATCAGCCTCACGGGAATAAGCCTTGGGGGCACATTGGCCTCTGTGGCCGCACTTGCGAGCGGAAGGCCTGCCGTGGTGTTCAACGATATTGGCTTAAACCCAGCGACGATCGGCGTTATTGAGCAATCACTTAGCGCTCGCGGCAAACCAAGCACCGACTGGCATGCACACGCCCGCCAGATCGTACACTTCAATGCTAAGGGAGAATATGTCTCCGATGGTGACCGGCAAATGGATGCAGGGACGCTCGGTCGTGACAATCATCAATATGGCGATATCTTTTATTTGGATGTATCGGATTGGCAGCCCATCGCATTTGGCGTCGCCATTGATCAAGATGCCCGCCCCATTACCACGCACTACCCACTGGCCTTAAAACGCGCATTGAGCAGTTTGAGCAACCCAGCGTATCGACAGGACCCGAAAGACCGCACGGCAGTCGGTAGCAACGAGCTGATCGATCACCCTATCGACAGCAGTGGTGATGCCGTCGACTTTATTCTTGGCGCTGCCATGTATGGCCAAAATAGCCAGCAGAGTATTCAAGACGAAACGTCCGGCCAAACATTCATCAGCCAAAACAGAGCGCGGATCGGCCGACGAAACTGAGTAATCCTGCTCATCACATTCCCCGAAAAATCAGCGCTCCCTTCGATATGGTTCGTGCGACTGCGGACCTCTATTATTTGAGTCCAGCAACCCTGAAATTCGCGGGAGTAGACCCTCTGGTGACCATCTTCAATTATAAATTATAAGTAAATTGAAAAAAGTTATTACAAACTAATATTTAATTTTCGCATAATTGTTGATGTCAATTCACGGAGTAAGCCTATGAAAACCAACATTCTGCTCGCCATCGCCGCCATCAGCGCAACTGCATCTACCAACGCGGCCGATCTCACGGCGGTACCGTCTGGCAAATACACGCTCGACCCAACGCATGCCTACATTCACTTTAGCTACAACCACCTCGGTCTATCCGAGCCTCAACTGAGCTTTGATGATTTCAGTGTTGAACTCACGCTTGACAATCAGAATGTCGCTGCGTCCTCTGTGGCCGTCACCATCGACCCCACCAGCGTCGAAACCGGCTCTGAGATTTTCCACGACCACCTCACCGGTGCTGATTGGTTCGACACCGCAAGCTTTCCACAAATCAGCTTCAACTCTGCGTCGATCACCGAAGAAGGCGACAAATTGATGGTGGATGGCGAATTGACCATCAAAGGGCAATCCAAACCCATCACTCTAGATGTCACCGTGAATAACGCCATGGAACACCCAATGGCCAAGAAACCCGTGATTGGCATCACCGGCACCGCCAAACTTAAGCGCAGCGATTTCGGTCTTGGCAACTTCGCACCTTACGTCGGCGATGATGTCAGCATTCGCTTCACCGCCGAGTTGTTGGCCGCAGAATAATGCGCTATCACGCAGCACAAATTGCTCTGCATTGGAGCATGGCGATCTTGTTTATCGCCATGCTCGCCATGGGTCTGTGGATGACTAGTCTGCCCGAGGATGACCTCAGCCGTTATCAGCTGACTCAAATTCACAAAGCAGTGGGCATCACGCTGATTGCACTTGTGCTGCTGCGCATCTTAACTGCGCTGACGCTGGCTCGGCCCGCCCCGCCTGCCGAGCTCTCCCCCAAAGAACAAACGCTGGCCCATCTTGGCCACATTGCGCTGTATATCATCATGCTACTGATGCCCTTGAGCGGCTGGCTGATGATCAATAGCAGCACGCTTGGCATCACTAGCCTTGGGCCGTTTGGCATCAGCATTCCTAAGCTAACCGTCACGGGCGTACTCGCCGACGAGACCCTCTGGCATCAACTGCATTATGTGCTTGGGCTCGCCTCAGCTGCCTTGGTGGCAGGTCACATTGGCGCAGCGCTTTGGCACCAGTTGCATCAAAGGATTGCCCTGCTACAACGCCTGCATCATCGCGGCGCAATACTAGCCGCACTGGCCATCACCGGTTTGGTGGTTTGGAGCGTGCTCCCCAAACCCGCTGCCGAGCCTATCGCCAGTGAGGGCAGTGTTGGCTTTACCGCCTATGTCATGGGCGCGCCAGTCAAAGGCCAATTCGCCGAAGTCGACACCGCGCTCACGCTCAATGGCGATGGCTCAGGACAGCTCACAATGTCGCTACAAATCGATAGCCTCGGCATGAGCGACCAACAAATCGCCACTTCAATCCGCGAGAGTGAGTGGTTTGACGCTGCGCAATACCCGCAAGCGAGCTTTGTTTCGACATCGGTATGGGTGAGCGAAAATGGAATCACCGCCCAAGGGGACCTGACGATCAAAGGGCGCAGCGTTGCCGTCGAGATTGATTTACTCGGCGACAGCGAAAAAGGCTACCAAGGCAGTGTCAGCGTCGACCGTCGCGCTTTCGACATTGGCATGACCTCACAGCCAGGCGACAGCACCGTGGGTTACGAGGTCGACATCACTGTGAGTATTGCGCCGCTGAACCAAGGCTAAAGGGCATCGAACCATCGACTAGCCGTATGATGGTGCACGATCTGTGCATCATCATAGCGATAAGGCGCACCTGCAGGACAGGCCAATCGCGCAAGGCAAGCCTGCTGGCAGGGGTTATTCGTTTGACGCCTTACACTCGCGCAAGCGCCAATATCAAAACCTCGCTCGATGCTTGGCGCACCCGCCGGACACGCATCCACACAGGGCGCCGCACAGTCTATGCAGGTGTCTTTACTCGACGCCACGCCATGCACTTGCAGCTCGACCGCCTCTACCACCCCAAACACCGCGCGCATGGCGATATAACTGCCATATTCGGAGGACAACGCCATTCCAAGCGGCGAGCGCCCGCTGACCCAGCCCAAATGCCGCATCACCGCCACCAAATCTAACGGCGCATCAGCTGCGGGATAGAGCAAAAAACCACATAGCGACAGCGACTCGGCCATGGCGAGGGCGGCGTTGGTCGCCAATTGATCGACGGGATCAGATTGCGCAGTACTGCAATGACGCCAAAACTCTGGCCCAGCGGCGGCCAAAATCAGCAGCGAACGAGGTCGCGCGGCGGCTGGATCAAGCCAGCAGATATCGGGTAGATCATTGCTCGGCACCAGCGCGGCATGGCTAAACACCGACTGCGCCAATGCTTGGCGCAGCGTGCTCACTGCTCGGGCCACTCGCGCTGCGCTTCGGCGTCCACCCAAGCCTGAACCCAAGGCGGAATCGTGCCATCGGCATCAGCCTGTCCCATCGCCTCTAGCACGCGAGCCGTCGGCACCAGCTTGCCTTGTTCAACGACCGCCGTTCGCAACAACGCCGAGCAATGCCAAGTGTCGCCACGCTGCATGTTCTGCTGAAAATAGAACCAACGCTCATCGAAGCCCACCACCCTACTGTGCATTTCGAAGCGCTGAAAGGCATGTAGCCGCTTGCGGTACCGCACGCTGCTCCCTGCGACCACAAAGCCCCAATTATTTTCGCGCACATGCGCCCACAAACCCGTACGTACCGAAAACTCGAAGCGACCGATGTCCATCAGCGTTAGAAAGCGCCCGTTGTTCATTTCGGCAAAAATATCGATATCGAGCAGGCTTACTCGCATTGGTGTGACACAGGTATCTGTGACCTTCAGCGGGGGCTTGCGCTTGGCACGCACCACATTCCACGCCAATCTTAGAAAGGGAAACATTATTCGCCGATCCAGCGGGCGATGTTTTTGGCGTAGTAAGTGAGCACCGCGTCAGTTCCCGCACGCTTAAAGCTCATCATCGCCTCCATCACTACCGCTTTTTCATCGAGCCAACCGTTCTGTGACGCAGCCTTGAGCATGGCGTATTCCCCACTGACTTGGTAGGCAAAAGTCGGCACGCCAAACTCATCTTTAACGCGACGAATAACGTCTAAATACGGCATTCCCGGCTTGACCATCACCATATCTGCGCCTTCGTCCAAATCGAGCGCCACTTCGTGCAATGCCTCGTTGAGATTGGCGGGGTCCATCTGGTAACTGTATTTGTTGCCACCGCCGAGATTAGCGGCCGAGCCAACGGCATCGCGAAACGGGCCGTAGTAGCTGGAGGCGTATTTGGCGGCGTAAGACAGAATTTGCACATTGGCAAAGCCTTCGGTTTCTAGCGCTTCGCGAATTTCACCAATGCGGCCATCCATCATGTCTGACGGGGAAACGATATCAGCCCCGGCCCGCGCATGGGATAACGCCTGCTTGACCAGCACATCGACGGTCTCATCGTTGACGATATACCCCGCCTCGTTCATCAAACCATCTTGGCCGTGCGAAGTATACGGATCAAGCGCCACATCGGTAATCACGCCCAATTCTGGCACTGCCGCTTTCAGCGCACGAATGGTGCGCTGCACGAGGCCATTGTCGTCATAGGCCGATTCAGCGGTATCGGACTTGGCATCAGGCGCAGTCACAGGAAATAGCACCATGGCCGGAATACCCAGCGCGTGCACTTCTTTGGCCTCCTCCACCAGTAGATCGATAGATTTGCGCTCTACGCCCGGCATGGAGGGCACCGCTTCGCGCTGGTTTTCCCCTTCGATCACAAATACGGGATAGATCAAGTCAGCAGCACTGATGGTATTTTCACGCACCAAACGACGTGAAAATTCATTGGCTCTGCTGCGACGCATGCGCGTCAATGGAAATGGACCTCTGCTCACAGGCACCTCAATCGAACAATCAAACCATTAGTTTAACGCGCCAACTGTGCCCCCAACATATCAATTCACACACAAAGGCAAGGCCAAGTTTTTCACGCAAACCGCCCCCAGCGGCGTATGCTTATCGATTGAGACAAATCGACACATCAATGAACACCGAAACCCACTCCGACACCCCCATAAACCGCAATCCACTATCCATTGTCGAATTTGTGGTGATGATGGCCGTCTTGATGTCCTGTGTCGCGATGAGTACCGATGCCATGCTGCCCGCCTTTGGTTTGATGCGCCAAGATCTACAGGTCGCTGAAGAAGCACAAATGCAGTACGTGGTCATGGTGCTGATGGGCGGGATGGCGCTGGGCCAAATGATTTTTGGGCCGCTATCGGACCACTTTGGACGTAAGGGCATGGTTTATGTTGGCGTTGGCGTTTATATCGCAGGCACCGTCATTTGCGGGCTATCGCAAACACTAGAGCCCATGCTGATTGGACGTTTAATTCAAGGCATTGGCATCGCCTCACCGAGGGTCGTATCGGTGGCGATGGTGCGTGATATCTACCATGGCCGCCAAATGGCCAAGGTCAACTCTCTAATTTCGGCCATTTTTATCTTGGTGCCGATGCTCGCGCCCTCCTTCGGACAGCTCATCACGCAGAGTTTCGGCTGGCGCTCGATCTTTTGGATGCTGATGGCATTCGCCGCCTTTGGCGCACTGTGGATGGGTATCCGCCAACCCGAAACCTTACCCATTGAACGCCGTGTGCGCTTGAATTGGGCTGCACTCTGGGCCGGTACTGTCGAGACACTTAGCCACAAAAGCGCCTCGGCTTATATTCTGGCGCAGGGTTTTGTATTTGCGCCGTTTGTCGCCTATCTCGGCAATGCTCAGTCGTTGTTTGTCGGCATTTACGGCGAGGGCGAACGCTTTCCGATGTGGTTTGCGCTGTTGTCCATCTTCGTCGGTTTGGCCTTTATCGCCAATGCCAAATGGGTGGTGCGCTTGGGGATGCGTGCCATCAGCACCTATGCCGCCGCGGCGATTCTGCTGCTCGGTGCTGCGACCTATCTCTGGACAATGCTCAGCGGTGATCTCGGATTTACCGCCATGATGATTTGGCTCGCAGGCACGTTCTTTTGTGTGGGACTGTTATTTGGCAACGTGATTGCGTTGTCGATGGAACCACTCGGACATATTGCAGGCATTGCATCGGCCATTAACTCATCAGTATCCAGCTTGATTGCCTTGCCTATTGGCGCTTGGGTCGGCATGGCGATGCACGAAGACCTCGCCTACTTCCCCTTAAGCTTCGCGCTATGTGGCCTTGGCATGCTTTTGCTAATATTGCGCGGCAATCAACATTATGTCGAAGCAGAGGACCCTGCATGAAACCAGACCAATACGTGGTCATGGGCAACCCAATTCAACACTCAAAATCACCGCAGCTACACGGCGATTTTGCCACCACCACCGGCGAGAATATCGAATATCGCCATATGTTGGTGCCCTTGGGAGACTTCGCCAAAACTGCACGCGCGTTTTTTGATCAGGGCGGCAGTGGCGCGAACGTCACCGTGCCGTTTAAGCTCGACGCGCTAGCCTTTGCCGACCATGCCTCTGAGGCAGCCCAACTTGCTGGGGCAGCCAACACCCTAAAAAAAACTGACAAGGGTATCTACGCCGATAACACCGACGGCGTCGGCTGCTTGCGAGATATCACGGTCAATTGGGGCGTGACCGTGGAAAAACGCAAAGTTTTGATTATCGGTGCGGGCGGTGCGGTGCGTGGACTCTTACCCGCACTCATGGCACACAACCCAAGCCAAATCAGCATCGTCAACCGGACTTTCGAGAAGGCACAAGCCCTTGCTGGGGAGTTTTCGTCACCCACTTTGAACGCGATCAAAACCACAGAACTGACCGAGCCATACGACGTGTTGATCAATTGCAGCGCCGCAGGACTCAGTGGCGACACGCTCGCGCTACCCGATACGGCGTTTCATGCAGATACACACTGCTATGACATGGTCTACGGCGATGATCTCACCCCCTTCCAGCGCTGGGCCGCCGATCGCCAACTGGCCCATCGCGCAGGGTTTGGCATGCTCGTCGAGCAAGCGGCCGAAGCCTTTCAATTGTGGCGCGGTGTGCGTCCCGCCACAGCACACCTTCTAACTGGAGCCCAACCATGAGTATCAAACCCCATCGCGTCGAAACCCTGATCAGCGAGGCCGATGTGCGCAACCGCCTCAAGGCGATCGCGAGAGAGCTAGACACTGTATACGCCACTGGTGAGCCGTTGGTGATGGTCGGGTTATTGCGCGGTTCATTTATCGTGCAAGCCGATTTGTCGCGGGCCATGCAAACGCCACATGAGGTCGATTTTATGGTGGTCTCCAGCTACGGCAACAGCATGGAATCCAGCCGTGAAGTCAAAGTGATTAAAGACCTTGAAACCGAAATCCACGACAAGCACGTGCTGGTGGTTGAGGACATCATCGACAC
>JABXHR010000161.1 GCA_013373515.1 Gammaproteobacteria bacterium
AGCTGGGCCAGATGCGCCTGTGACAGCCCAGGTTGCAATTGGCGAGCTTGAAGACGATTCGGCGCGGCTCCCCGAAAACAGAACGCTCCGTTTTTCGATCAATGGTCAACCTTACGGACAGGTTGTGCTCGATCAGGAAGCCGCGCTTGATCCAACCCAAGTCGACAGGTTGCTGGCGGCGCTGTTGGAAGATAGCCGCATCGAGTTTAACTCTGACGATCATGTCTGGCGTTTGTCCGATCGTGGCAGCGGCGCGATTTTGCTGAAAATGGATGACTTTCAAGGGCGTGTAGGCACCGAAACGGCGTTGTACAAAAAAGGCGATCAACCCTCGAGTGCAGTTTTGAATCCTGTTGATCCACCGATTGTTAGACTGCCTGCGCTGCCAAAGCCAACGCGATCGGATATCCGACGATTTGAGCAGTCGAGTGATCAAATAGTCAAAGCCATCCAAGCTCAGGCGGAAGATAGTCGTTATTGCCCCTTGCTTGACGAGGAGGATGCACAAGGCTCCGACAGACCGCTAGCGCTTCATCGCCTCAGTGACACGAAGCTGCTGGCGAGTATCGGTTGTTGGTATGCAGCCTATAATTTTGGCGATGGCTACTGGGTGGTCAACGACCAGCCGCCGTATGCCCCTGTGTTGGTCACAGACTCAGGCACTGATCACCAAGGAGGTGTGATTATTTCTGCACAAAAAGGCCGGGGGCTGGGTGATTGCTGGTCGATGGAGGACTGGACTTGGGACGGCAACCAATTTGTGCATACGCAGTCGTTATCTACCGGCATGTGCAAATTGATGGCAGCCGGAGGGACTTGGGTCTTGCCGACGTTGGTTTCTGAGGTCATAAAGCCGACAAAATAGGCCCTTCTGGGTCGTGGGTGGCGATTTAGACAAAGCGCCGATTTTTAAACCACCATCCCAAGCCAATGGCCTGTAACACAAAGGCGCAACCAAACGCAGTTTGATAACTGATTAGTGAGTGGCCGCCACTGTCTGTGGTGTGCCAGAGGTCGATTAACATGCCCATCCCCCATTGAAACGCAAAAGCGCAGACAAAGACGGTGAGGTTCAATAGCGTGTTAACACGGCCTGCCAGACGATTGTCAAACTGCTGTGACAGCGCGGCATAGGGCAAAATGCCAGAGGTGGCAAAAAAGCTAAACCCAAGCATCAAGGGCAGGGTGGCATTTGGGTAGCCGCTAATAATGACGGCTTGGATCGCCATAAAAACGGTCATCATGGTGATGGAAAACGTCACAGTGGACAGCGCAAAGCGCTTGCGAAGCTGTGTGCTCAGCATGCCGAGCAGTAAGAAGCCTGCAATCATCGCCAAGGTCATCGCAAACAAGGTATTGGCGGATTTTTCTGCACTCATCCCGATGACATCGCGGAGCCATGGCCGAATCCACAAGCCTTGAACCGCCATAAAGGTGGCTTGGGAAAACATGCAAATGGGTGCAATCGTCCAAAATGCACGGCTTTGCAAAATATGAACGATCCCTTCCCATAATGCGCCGATAGACTCGGGTGATTCAGACTGATTAGGGGCTTTGGTTTTCGGGTAGGCAAAGAATAGCAGCGCTGAAATGGCAACAGAAATGACGGCTAAACCCACAAATACCGTGCGCCAATTGGTGACGTCTAGTGCGGATTGCAGTGGCGCGGTGGCAGCCAAAGCGCCCAGTCCGCCCGCCATCATTTGAAAGCCATTAATGGTGGGTAGCTGGTCTTTGGAAAACCAGAGCGTATAGGCTTTGAAGGCAGCCATTAGGCAGGCTGAGACGCCGACGCCGATCAATAAGCGTCCCACCATCAACCCAGCGAGGCTGTGTGCCTGCGAAAAAATCACTGCGCCCACGGCGGCAAACAGTAGCAATCCTGCCTCTGTCTTGCGCGGGCCATAGCGATCGAGCCACATACCGACTGGGATTTGGCAGGCTGCAAATGAAATAAAGTACATGCTGGTGAGCAAGCCAAGACTTGAGGCTGTCAATGACAGTTCGGCGACAAGATCCTGCTCGATGATCGCATTGGCATTGCGATAGAAATAAGACAGCGCGTAGCCGAGTGCCAATGGAAGATAGACGCGTGAGATGATGGTGATCATTGCGCTTGCATGCTCTATAAATAATGCTCAGATGGTAAGGCTTTTTGTAGACGCTGGTAGAAATAGAGCTTTTTTTGTCTGAGGCGATGCACGTCAGGCCTGGGTGTACTGCTTATATAAATAATTGATTTTTAATCTAATTGTGACTTAGGTGTGGCAAATGACCTATGGAGCTATGGCCCATGTCCAATCTACTTCTTGGCGCTTGGTCGCTACAGTGATCGAAAACAAGGAGACACCCCATGAAAACAGCGATTCGATTATCAGTTCTTTCTAGTGCCGTATTTTTGGCTTCGTGTGGCGACGGCACACTAGAGTCTCTGATACAGGCAGCAGCACCTAAGGCAACCATCACCGTCACCGATCAGGCAGATAGCATGCTCGCCTATGGTGATAATGGCAGCGCCTATACGGCATCATCCAACGCGGCAGCCCGTGCACTGACGCAGCAATTTACATTTGAGCTTCCGGTGGGCGTAGGGTTTACCTTCGCCAGTGTCACCGATGGTGTACAAGCGCCAGTCAAAGTGCAGTTTGGTGACTTGAGCGAGACGTGGTGGAGCGTGTCGACGGCTGGGCAATATGACTTTGGAGCAGTGTCTGTCAATGCAGATGGCGAGCGCACCTTTGCGGCAAAAAGCGCTGTCACCGTGCATCGAACTGACATCGGTTGGGATTACGACAACGATGGCATCCACAATGCGATTGATGATGACGACGATAACGACGGTATCAAGGATGCTGACGATGACGATTTAGACAACGATGGTACGCCTGATGCGGATGATCCAGATACGCTGCTAGACAGCGATCGAGACGGCGTTGCTGATGTGGCGGATGTCAATCCTGAAAACCGTTATGACGATGACAACGATTTCGACGAGCGTTACGACCGAAACGACGACGGCTACTACGATCTTGATCTAGATGGTGACGGCATATCTGACTCGGATGACGATCATGATGGCGTAGAGGATCACGATAGTAGCCAATACCACTACGCCGAAGTCAGGGGCACAGTGACGGCAGTGTCTGGGTCGACCATTACCTTGACGGTGTCGTCGGTATCACACACTACCGAAGTGTTGCGCGGTAGCTCGATAGAGATCGATATTGCAGATGCACGTTATGATTATTCATTGGTGGCTGTGTCGCTCAACGACCGAGTCGAAATCGATCTCATCAAAACCACCGCGGGCGTCTGGAGGGCCATCAAAATTGAGGCGAATGACGATAGCGGCAGCGGGTATGACGACATTGACGACCGCGATGAGACTGAGCGCCCTGAGATCAAAGGCACGGTCACCTCGGTGGGCACTAACGAGATTACTGTATCGGTGTATCGACGCGAGAGTACCGCACAGATCCAGCTTGGTGACGTGTTGACCATTCGCATGCCTAACGGCATTCCGAGCTATGTTGCGGTTGGGCGCTACCTAGAGATTGAACTCAATCAAGTCGACGGGGTTTGGACTGCGGTTGAGGTTGAGCTAGAGGATTAGACTAAAATTGCCCTTCGCCAAGTAAGTCTTCAAAAAAATACGCCACCAATTCGCCGCGATTTTTGATCGCGGCTTTTTTATAGAGTTCTGACGCTTGATGGCGAACCGTCTTCTCGGCCACTTGGCGAATGTCTGCAATTTCGCTGAAGCTGATTCCCTTCAAAATTAGCCAACCCACCTCGCGCTCTGCGGGTGTTAAAGACCACGCAGAGAATTGCTGCTGTATTTTTTCGGTGAGCAATCCCGACAAGCGTTGGCGAGCTTCATGTTCTTTATCGGCGCGCCTGCGCTGACGAAAGGATTGATGTAGCGAATAACTGAGCGAGGCGGACGACAAGGTGAAAAAGACGACCTCGACCCAAAAGTGAATCGATAGCTCGCTGATCGAGTGTGCCTCCTGCAGATCGACGTACAAATCGAAAGAGAAAAAACAAACGATGGCGGCGAGCAACAACCATTGGAATTGCTGACTGTTCATCTGTCTCGAGTTAGATTCAAAATTTTATCCTACCCCAAATTGGGGTATGAGTTCGGTTTCAGTACTAGAACGGTAGCCGCTTCGCGGTTGGGGAGTCACGATGCTTGAGTGCAAGTGGTTGACCTTGAAGAATTAATTGGCCGCCTTGGTCGCCACCCGCTGGCCCCATTTCAATGAGCTGATCACATTCGGCCAGCACATCTAAATTGTGCTCAATCACGATCACAGAATGTCCGGCGTCGACCAAATCGTGTAAGACATTGATCAATCGTGCCACATCTAGCATGTGCAAGCCGACGGTGGGCTCATCAAGCAAATACAGTGTGTGCGGTGGTTTTGCACCGCGTAGATTTGGACGTGCCTTGGACAACTCTGTCACCAGCTTGATGCGTTGCGCCTCGCCTCCGGACAATGTGGGGCTCGGTTGGCCGAGCGTTAAATAGCCTAGGCCCACTTGCTGCAATAAGCTCAAGGCGTAGTGAATTTTTGGGTGGGCGGCAAAAAACTCCACCGCATCGTCGACTTCCATGGCCAGTACTTCACCCACGGATTTACCTTTGAAGGTGACGGCTAAGGTCTCGCGATTGAATCGCAGCCCGTTGCATTGTTCGCAGAGTACTTTGACGTCAGGGAGGAAGTTCATTTCCAGCGTTTGCATGCCTTGGCCTTCACAAACGGGACAGCGTCCCTGGCCGGTGTTGAAGCTGAAGCGGGCGGTGCTATAGCCGCGCACTTGCGCTTCGGTGGTGTTGGCAAAGGCTTTGCGGATATCGTCCCAAATGCCAATGTACGTGGCTGGGCATGAGCGAGGGGTTTTGCCGATGGGGGTTTGATCGACTTCGAGCAAGCGCTCGATTTGTGAAATCCCAGAGACCACTTTGCAATCGATTTTGCTGTCGTCACGGCCTGTATGCAGGCCATTCTCAAGGTTGTTCTTCAGCACTCGGCGAATGAGCGTTGATTTGCCAGAGCCGGAGACGCCCGCCACGCCGACCAGCGCGTGTAGGGGAATATCGATATCGACGTTTTGTAGGTTGTTGGCGCGCGCGCCCTTGATGCTAATATGGCCCTGGTCTAACGGTCTTGATTGCTCGCGCAGCGGGTGCTGTAGCGGCGCATTGATGGCCTTGGCCGTGGGAGAGTGCGGGTGCTTAAGTAGCTGTTTCAGGGTGCCCGAAGCGACGACTTCGCCACCGCGAATCCCTGCGCCAGGGCCCATGTCGATAATGTGATCGGCCTGTTGGATGGTGTCCTCGTCGTGTTCAACCACGATGACGGTATTGCCATGATCGGCCAATTCACGCAGTGCGCCGAGCAGAATTTCATTGTCGGCGGGGTGTAGCCCGATGGTGGGCTCATCGAGCACGTAGGTCACGCCCTCGAGATTACTGCCCAGCTGCGCGGCAAGGCGAATGCGCTGTGCCTCGCCACCCGATAATGTTGGCGCGGCGCGATTGAGCGATAGATAGCCCAAACCCACTTTTTGTAAAAAGTGCAGTCGTGTTTTGATCTCATTGACTGTATCGCGGGCGATGGCCGCTTCTCGCCCCTTCAGCGACAGGCCATCAAACAGGGCGGCGGTTTGTGCCACCGAATTGGCAGTCAGGTCGACCAAGCTATGGCTCTGCCAACGCACCGCGCGTGCCACCGGGTTGAGGCGAGCGCCATCACAGGCTTTACAGGCACCGTTTGCGGTATTTTTGAGCATGCTTTCATCGTTCGGGTCACCCGGTTCACGTCGCGCCTTTTGCAGCTTTACCCGTTCGCCTGTGCCATAGCAGCTGGTACACCAACCCAGCGCACTGTTGTAGGAGAACAATCGTGGATCGAGTTCATCGAAGCTGCGTTGACAACTTGGGCAGGCGCGGGTGGTGGAATAGAGCTGGTCTTTGCCATTGCTGGCGACAATGAGCGTGTGATTCCCTAGTTTGTCACAGAGTGCCAATAGCGCATCAAGGCTGTGTTGCTCGGTGGCATTGACGGTGACTTCGCCGACCAGCAATTCGATATTGTGATCGTTATAGCGGTCTAACACGGGGAAGGGGTCGGTGGGCACCCACTCACCATCGACCCGCAGTTGGCTGTAGCCTTTTTTGGCCGCCCAGGCTGCGAGGTCTTTGTAAATGCCTTTGCGTGCGCGAACTAAAGGCGCCAGCAATTGAACCGTTTTGCCTTTGAAACGCTTGAGCACATCGGCACTGACTTGCGCCAAACTTTGCGCCTCGATGGCGACATCACAATCGGGGCAGTACTGTGTACCGAGCGTGACGTAGAGCAAGCGCATAAAATGGTAGAGCTCGGTTTGGGTGGCGACAGTCGATTTGCGTCCGCCGCGGCTGGTGCGCTGTTCGATGGCGACTGTGGGCGGCAGGCCGCGAACGGCATCGACATCGGCCTTGCTGGCCGGTTGCACAAACTGCCGTGCGTAGGCGTTGAGTGACTCTAAGTAGCGGCGTTGGCCTTCGTTGAATACGATGTCGAAGGCCAGCGTGCTTTTACCACTGCCGGAGAGACCGGTGATGACGGTCATGCCCTCACGAGGGATTCGCACGTCGATGTCTTTGAGATTGTGCTCGCGCGCGCC
>JABXHR010000163.1 GCA_013373515.1 Gammaproteobacteria bacterium
CGTAATGCTCGACATAGTTGGCGAGGGTCAAATGCCATTGACCCACATAGCTCTGTGCAATCAAAAACCACAACACCGACCAGCCAAACAGCGCAACCGAAATACCCCATAACACGAGGGTCATCGCATAGCTTTGCAAGATTTGATTATGAACGCTCCAAATGGCTAATTTCTTAGCGTTTAATCGCTGGCACTCGCTGCGCCAGCCACGAACCAATGCGCCCCATTGCTCACGCCAAGAAAATTGGTAGAGTGTCTCGTTAAACCGTGAAGACGCACAATCCTCTGGCGTGGCGACGTTCACATGGTGACCGCGATTGTGTTCGATATTGAAGTGCCCGTATAGCGACACCGAGGAAGCCACCAACGCCGCAAAGCGCTCAAACTTGCCGCCACGATGTCCTAGCTCATGACTAATCGTCAACCCCAATCCACCCGAAATGACACCCGATGTGAGCGTTACCAGCGCGATCAACCATCCGCTGAGGTCGAGCTGCGTGACCGCATAGCCTGCCACCACCACATTCAACACCAAGCCAGGGACTGTCAGCAACAACAGTCGGGTGTAGTAACGATCTGCTTCGAGTTGAGGGATCACCGCCTCGGGAGGATTGTTGATGTCCTCTCCAAGGACATAGTCAAGAACCGGTAGAACACCGTACAAGTACACAATCGGGCAAGCCAGTAACCAATGCTGTCCTGTTTGCACAAATGCCCAAATGGCAAGTGTTAGCAAAAACGGGGTCGATAATGCCAAGAGCCAAAGGTAGCGTTTACGGTCTGAATACTGGCGAGTTTGTCCGTCTTCGGTGTAGGTGTAATGCATCGCAGATCATCCAATTTTTCTTGAAGCATAACCCGCAATCTAGGACTCACCCTTGTCCTCAGCTTGAGTATCACTTGTCATTGCCGTCCGCCATGCAGAGGGGGACACACCATGCCAACGCTTAAATGCACGATTGAAATTGGCCGCATCAGAGAATCCCATTGTCAACCCGATAGCGGCGATGGGCTCATCTGTTTGGGTTACTTGGCGGTAGGACTCACGGGCCAATACCGCAGACCTCATTGCACTGAATCGCAACTGCTGCTGTTGCAACATCGCAGTCAGTTTGTCCGGTGACAAATTCATAAGCTTGGCGACACGCGCCAAATTGACGCCCTCCCCATCAATGCAGGCTTCGATCATCGCTTCGACCTGATTAGGTAACGATGCACGTGACACCTCCATCACCGCCGCATTGATCAACTTTGCATTGAGCTTGGCCAATTCTGCACTATGGCTCGGCAAAGGCGTTCGCAGCGTCTCCGCATCAAAAACAATGTAACAAAGCTCCGATGCCTCTACCGGCACACCGAGAAAATGCGCCAAGGTCTCAGAGGGCTGACCCGGCAAGCCTATTCTTTGAGGAACAATTGGAGTCAATGTTAACGCGCGCAAAGTGCTGACCACAGCCACGGCCGCCACTTTTGCGAACAAATCTCGATGCGCCGCATCAAGATCCTCGACTTGTATATAAAGTGTGGGCAACCCGTTTTCAGACACCAAGGAGGCGGACAGATTTGTCGAAAGTAACGAGTCAAAGCGTACAAACTGCTTGATGGCCGCCTCAACATTCGCCATATAGAAAATTGCCGGTCCAAACAGTGGCACGCTGGCAAGATTCAATGACTGCGCGGTATCGATCATCGCCTGTGACTCGCCAATCGCAAGCGCCAGCCGCTCGAACAGCCGGAGCAGCTTCTCACTTGGCATTCTCGCAAGGGGTAGTCGACTGCCAGTGGACTCAACGCCCTCCAATTGACACCACCGCTCCCATGGCTGATCGTGCTTCTTCGCCACCACGCTGACAATGGAATTGAGCAGATACAACGAGGTTCCGGAATCCTCTCTCATACACCGTCATTATAATTATGATGAAAACCCTGAAGGATACACCAAAGCGCGCCACCCACTGAAAGCGCCGACAACGGCTAAGCCGCGAGCGTTTTGGGAGCCTCGCTCCGAGATTGATTCTACCCGCGACATTCGGACACTTTGACGTCATGCTGCCTGCCGGTATTCGTATTGCGCAGGACGTAGATAGCCAAAGGGATTGTGTCGGCGTTTTCAATTAAAGAATGCCTCGATGTAGTGGAACACCACTTGGCGCATCTGCTGGCGGGGACCCACCGGGGACAGGGCCATTTAGCTGGAATTAAATCTTCACTCGCTTGTCAACCGATGGTCGGCTGCGACGTTATAGGCAATCAGCGATGGAGCACTGAATTGTTGCTCCTTGAGAAAACTCATTTACAAAGGCGATTAGATGAAGAAACTATCAATTGTGCTAACCACAATGTTGGCAGCCTGCCAGGGCACGAGCTCAAACATCGGACAAGCGCCGGGTATTGAAACAGGCAACCCAACTGACCTCAGCAATAGAAATCTCACCAATACCAGCGGCAACTGCCAAGACTATCAAGGGCAATATACGGCCACAGGTCTAGATAAACAGCGCAACATTGTCTTCAGCGCTGACATCAATCTAAGCGCGGCGGACACAAAATGCAGTATCCAATCAAATATGATCCCGAATCATAGTTTTAACGATGAAACAGCGCACTTTGCCACCAACGTCAGCGAACAATCATCCTATGTACAATTTACATCCACCCCAAGTTTTGCATCGCACACCACTGCGCTTGAGCTTGGGCAAATCGATGTCATGTTCTTAAATGGAGTGTCCTTGGACATGCTGGCTGCGGCGTGTTATGGGGTTGGCAATGGTGAGCCGCTCGGGAGAGAGCGCATTGGCTGTGGCCCATCGGATAACCCTTGGCGCTACGATCCAATGTCGCCGCTCAATGATTTTGGCACTGACAGCCACAATGCTCATGTGCAGCCAAGCGGCGCCTATCATTATCACGGCAACCCAATGGCGCTGTTTCAGACCGATTGCACCCTAGCGACGGAGCGCTCGCCGGTTGTTGGCTTTGCGGCGGATGGGTTTCCGGTGTTTGGAAGTTGTATCAAAAATAATCAGGGTGAGATCGTAGCCGCGCAGAGCAGCTACAAACTCAAAAGTGGCGAACGGAGTGTCGTTACGGGCTATACAACGCCTACCAAAATTGGCAATGTCATGTCGAGCCAATACAACGGTCAATTCCGTGGGGACTATATCTATGAAGAAGGGCTTGGTGATCTAGATGAATGCAACGGCATGACGCAAGACGGCCAATATGGCTATGTCATCACCAATCGCTATCCATGGGTTTTGAATTGTTTCAAAGGCGAACCAGATAGCAGTTTTAATTCAAACGGTGGCTCCAACGCAAGGCACGCTCACTAGTCTCTGAACCGCTTTGGCAAGCCTTTGGAAATTGAGCGGTGAAACCAGATTGCGCAGAGACTTGAGCGCAATCTTTGGGAAGCGACCCGGGACAGTCTAATCTTTATGCGATGATTTTCTCTACAACAGCACGCGTCTTCTCAAACTTTTTGCCTGTATCGCTTCGGTTCAGCAGCGACGCGACGCGTCGGCCGCTGCAGCCGGATGCTAAAGCTCGACCCGCATAGACGAAACAGTACGAGCCGCGCCTCCGGCCATAAGTCGGCAGATCTTGCCATCGGCAAGCTCCAGGACGACCTTGATAACACTTGGCGACGGAGGATGCATTAACCAGCCTTGTTCAATGAGCAGCTCACGATCATTAACGCGGAAATAATCATAAAGAAAACACGCAAGCGGACCTGCTGCCATTCCCGTCCCGGCTTCCTCCGGTATTCCGAAGCGAGGGGCAAACATACGTGCGCCAGCATGACGATTCTTTATCTTAGCCTCTGGTGAGAACACGTAGTACCCAATCAAATCCAATTCATCACTGAGTGACTCGACCAAATCAAGGTTCGGCCTCAGTTCGGCAACCGACCGCTCATCAGGTAGCGGTACGAGAAGGAAAGAGTTCCCGGTGTTGACCACAAAGGGATCGATCCCACTGAGCAACTGCGTTTGCGTGAGGCCGAGAGAGCCGACAACCCGTTCTCCCAATTCAGACATCGCCGCGATTTGGGTGTACTTCGGAGCACGTTGCTCCATATAGGCCATTTCGCCCTCTATAAGAATCTCCCTGCTTCCATCAATGGTTTCTTTGGAAAGGAGGCCCTCACCGATGGACCCAAGTTGTCGCAAAAGAGAAAAAGTGGCGATAGTGGCGTGCCCGCAGTGGGCAATTTGTCGCGTTGGCGTGAAAAACTCCAGCTTGAGAGTTGCTGTGGATGACGTCGAAACAAAGGCGGTCTCCGACAAACCGACCTGCTGGGCAACCATTAGCTTCTGTGGTGCAGTCAGTGCATTCGCATCGACCACCACACCGGCGGGATTGCCACCAACCGCGCCGTCGATAAAGGCGTTTACGATCTGAACATCGATATGCATGCGTTCTCCGATAAGGTCAAAAGGGCGGGCAGCTAAAAACGCGCAAAGGACAGCCCCATCTTAACAAAACGGTTAC